>JBIKUM010000115.1:0-8580 GCA_044347585.1 Terrimicrobiaceae bacterium | reverse complement strand
TTGAAGGCGCTATCGTGTCTTCTGCGTTTGGCTTTCATTTCAATGGTTGGTTGTAGGTTTATTGACCTCCTCCAACCACCGCTTTTTATCTCTTAACCACTGGTCCGATTTTCGGGGTCCACCTCATTTCGCCTGCGGAGCAGGCTCGGATGCCAGAAACAAGTAAGGATAGGTCATCGGGGACATTGGAAAAGCAAATGAAGACCTCCGATAGCAAGATTGTCGCAGATGGGATTGGCCGAACTCGTGATTCTGAAGGATTTCGCATCAGAGAAGAAGAAATCAAAAGTCAATTGATTCAGTCCAGACAAGGAGAGATATCATCTGCTGGATGGCTCCGCCGAAGACTTATCCTCTGGAAGATTCATATCCTTGCTTCAAAAATGGCTCAGAAAGAACTATGCCCATCTGAGGCGCTTTACCTGAGGACGAAATGAAACAAAAATCCCAACGAGCGCATAGGCCTACCCCCTACAATCTGGCACTCGGGCTGCAGCACCCTGACCGCCAGCTTTCCGGGGCAGGTCATCGGGGACGTTGGGAAATAAAAAATTGAGTTCCACTCGTTCCCCGCTATTTTTTCGCCATGTCTACCACGATTGACCTTCAAGAGATGACCACACCAGACAAGCTGCGCCTCATGGAAGAATTATGGCAAAACCTTTCTATAAACGCTTCAGAAGTAGCTTCACCCGAGTGGCATGGAGAGGTTCTTGCAGAACGGGATCGATTGATTGAGTCCGGAGAAGAGACATTTATCGACTGGGAGACTGCCAAAAAACGGCTTCGAGAAGAGCTTCAGTGAAGATTTCGATTCAACCGTCAGCACTGGCTGATTTGAGGGTTGGGTTTCGTTTTTACGAGAAACAACAGGCGGGGCTAGGAGGCTATTTTCTCGATTCACTATATTCTGATATTGAGTCCCTTCTGCTCTACGCGGGGATTCATTCCCAACATTTTGGCAAGTATCGAGTTCTTTCGGACAGATTCCCATACGCCGTCTATTATGAACTTCGGGAGGATCTGATTATGGTGCGAGCGGTTCTGGACCTTCGCAGAGATCCATCGTGGATATCCCAAAAACTGAACAAACTAAAATAAACAAGACGATAAGAACCAATGCGTATTGCTTGGCACATTTTTAAGAAATGCGAGCCGTTTCGCTCCAAAAATGACCTTACGATTCCCATGGGCGATCGATCAAGTATGACTCTTTCAGAGTTGCCTCAAGTTCAGTTACTTTCCACAGAAAAAGAGGGCCAGCAACTTATTAAGTTCTGCTCGAAGCATTTATCAGGCAGCGAGGAGTTTTTTGAGCATGGGTTCGTCGGGGTTCGGGCCGACGACGGCGACGGTGAGGCGTGAGGGGTCGAGGATTTCGCGGGCCACTGAGAGAATGTCGTCGGAGGTGACGGCGCGCAGGCGTTCGTTGACGGTTTCGATATCGATGATTTTGCCTTGGGCGAGGAGGGCGCCTCCGAGTCGGGAATTCTGGCTGGAACTGCGTTCGAGCGCCATGCGGTTCGAGCCGATGGTGTATTCCTTGGCGCGGCGGAGTTCTGCGGAGCCGATGGGTTTTTTGCAGAGGAGGTCGAACTGGGCGAGGATGAGACGCAGGGATTTTTCGAGGTTGCGGCGGTCGAGTCCGGCGGAGATGCCGAGCGCGCCGCCATCGTTCAGGCTCAGCCAGTGACTGCTCACGGAATAGCAGAGTCCACGTTTTTCGCGCATTTCTTGAAAGAGACGGGAACTGGCATTTGCTCCGAGCACGACATTGAGCAGGTGGAGCGCGAAGCGGCGTTCATCGCGATGGCTGAAGGCGGGCAGGGAAAGTGAGAGCTGCGTCTGCTGGATGTCGCGGGCTTCGGTGACAATGCGGGGGGATTTTTGTCGTGCGGGATAAGGCTTCGCGGCTGGAGATTTTCCCGTCGGGAGGTCTGACAAGAGTTCCGCGACTTTTTCCACGACCTCATCGTGTTGGATTTTGCCTGCGGCTGTCACGACAGTGCTCGGAGCATTGTAATGGCTCGCCCGGTAGGCGCGGAAGGCGGAGGCATCCATCCCTTCGATGGTTTGAAGGGTGCCTGTGATGGGCCTGCCGAGGGGATGCCCGGCCCACTGGGTTTTTTCGAGGAGTTCCTGAACGCGCGAGGAGGGTTCGTCCTCATACATGAGAATTTCCTCCGCGATGACGCCGCGCTCGCGATCGATGTCGCGGGGCGAGAAGCGGGGGTTCATGTAGATGTCGCAGAGGACATCGCAGACTCTGGGAAAAAACTCGGCGGCGGCGGTGGCATAGTAGCAGGTGCGCTCCTCGGCGGTGAAGGCGTTCATGTCGCCTCCCACGCCCTCGACTTCCTCCATGATGCGGCGCGCGGAGCGGCGCTGGGTGCCTTTGAAAAGCATGTGCTCGATGAAATGCGAGATGCCATTCAAGTCCGCCGGCTCATGGCGTCCCCCGACGGAG
Organism: Terrimicrobiaceae bacterium; assembly: GCA_044347585.1. Classification (GTDB taxonomy): domain Bacteria; phylum Verrucomicrobiota; class Verrucomicrobiia; order Chthoniobacterales; family Terrimicrobiaceae; genus UBA967. The sequence goes on along the minus strand of JBIKUM010000115.1, from coordinate 6,113 downwards.
GCCCAGATGCCCATGGCGGCGGTTTCGGCGTGAGGCATTTCGCAAGTGGCGATGCGAAGGCCGTTGGGAAGTTTGGTGAGGCGCGACTTATTCGCCATGGGATGGGGTGTGTTTTTTCAAAAAGGCGGTGATGCGGTCCTCGGCAATCGTGGCTCCCCGGCCAAGGAAGACGAGGTGTCCATCGTCGGGAAAGAGAAGCAACTCAGAATTCGGGAGCTTCGACTTGGCGGCTTCGACAGGCGCAACGGGAATCGCCTTGTCCAAGCCTCCGTGAACGATCAGCACCGGGGTGGTGATGCTCTGAAATGGGATTTCGGGAAAAGCTCGGACTTGGAGGAGATCGTTTCGAAGGCCCATCTCGCGAGGAGAGATCGGGGAAAGCGAGAGCGCAAGGGAGCGGAAGAGGGCGAGTTGATCGGGATTGTCGAGAACGAGGCCGGTCCAAATCTCGCGGGCCTCTGAACCTCCGATCGATGCCGTGGAAAAAGCGGCCCGCAAAGCGGCAGCAGGGTCGTTTTCTGAAAGACGCACATAAAGCCAAGATCCGACATCCCCCGTCAGGCCCTCGCCCACAGCCTGCGGAAATGGCACGGCGGGCGCAGTGGGGGGATTCAAACGGCCCACGGCGGCGCCCACGAAAACCAGAGCGTTCGTCCGCTGCGGAAATCGACGGGCGAACTCCAGAGCCACAGGGCCTCCCCAGCCGAATCCCAGAACGGCGGTTTGCTCAATGCCGAGACTGTCGAGCAACTGCGCGGCGGCATCCGCCTGGTTTTCGGGAGTGATGCCCGTTTCCAGCGGCGTGCGGAGGTAGCCCGGACGGGAGGGAGAGATGACTTGGAAACCTTCATCAACGAGAAAGCCGGCCAAAGCCGCACCTTGATCATAGCCCCCGGGCGCATCGTGAAAAACCAAGACCGCAGGGCCTTCGCCATGGCGGATGTATTCGATCGGCCCGCTCTTGGTGGCGGCCACTTGGGATGCCGAATACAGGTCCACCATGCGGGCGGAGCGCCAGGACTGGAACCAGGCCAGGATGCCGCCCAACACGAAGAGGGTCAGGACAACGAGGAGAAAAACTGCGCGCGGAAGAAATCGGGATTTCATGACATCAGCGTTTCGCGAGGCGGGTGAAAAGCCAGAGCCCAAGACCAAAGAAAACGAAATTCGGCACCCAGATCAGGAAGTGGGGAAATGCGGCGGGACTGCCACGGAAGGTGTCCGCCATGAGAATGAAAAAGAAGTAGCTGAAAGCCACGATGAGGCTGAGGGCGAAGCCCACAGAGGTTTCCTTGCGATGCGTTGTGATGCCGAGAGGAATGGCAATCAGAGCGAAGGCGATGCACGAAAGCGAAGTGGAGAAGCGCTTGTTGAGTTCCACCAGCATTTCCTGGCGCTTCTTGCCCTCGGCTTGCGTGTAGGCGGAATAGAGCTCAGGGAGCGTGTAGGAACTGAGGCGGCGGTTGCTTTGGAATTCCTTGAAAAACTTGTCGAGAGCGAGCGGGAACACGCCCTCTTTCATCACGATGCCTTGATGGATTTTTGAAAAGTCCTCGCTGGCTTTGGCATCGCGCTGTTCGAAACGCGCATCGAACAATTTGAAAAGAAGTCGCGAGTTGGTCGTGTCGGGAGTGAGCGCGCCCTCCTTCGCGAAGATCATCTTGGAAACCCGCGAGTCTTCGTTGAGCTCGAAGACCAGAATGTTTCTGAGTTTTTCACCGTCTTTACCACCGACATAAACGCGGCGGTCGGGGAAGGCATCCACCACCTCGTCGGCCCGGAAAAGCGCCGAGGGATTGCTCGTGGCCATATCCACCACAGCCCGGGTCATCGCCTGCTCGGCGCGGGGAGCAACCTCGATGTTGATCCAAAAACAGAGAAGGGTCAGAGCGACGGAGATCACAAAAACCGGGACGCTCACGCGGGGAATGCTCACGCCATTTGACTTAAGGGCGATCAATTCGCTGTCGGCGGACATGCGGCCGAACACGAGCAGGATCGCTGTGAGAAATCCCCACGGAATTGTGAATGTGAGGGAAAACGGCAACACCAAGGCCATGAAGCCGAGGACTGTGAGAATCGGAACATCAGGGTTGTTCACCAAAATGCTCAGCAACTCGCGGAAGATATTTCCGAGAACCAAGACCAGACTGAGGATCAGGACGCCAAGCCCCGCCGTGACAAGGATGCCGGTGGCGACATGGCGATCGATGATTTTCATCAGGCGGCAGGCGGTCTCTTACTCCTGAAAGACGCCCATCTTGCGGAATTTGTCGTAGCGTGAGCGGAGGAGCTTATCGACCGGAGTTTTGATCAGAGTCTGAAGCTCCTTGGAGATGGCGGATTTGAGGTTTTCAGCCGCCTGCTCGGGATCGCAGTGTGCGCCGCCGGCGGGCTCGGGAATGACTCCGTCCACGAGGCCCATTTGGAGCAGGTCGGGCGAGCTGAGCTTAAGAGCCTCGGCCGCTTCGGGAGCGTGTTTGCGATGCTTCCAGAGGATGGCAGCGCAGCCTTCGGGACTGATCACGGAGTAGTAGGCATTTTCCAGAATGAGCACGCGGTCTGCGACGCCGATGCCGAGAGCCCCACCGGACCCACCCTCGCCGATCACAACGGAAACAACGGGTGTGCGGAGAGCCATCATGTCGCGGATGTTCACCGCGATCGCCTCGGCGATGTGACGCTCCTCGGCGCCCACGCCCGGATAGGCGCCGGGAGTGTCGATGAGAGCCACGACGGGGAGACCAAACTTCTCAGCCATCCTCATGAGGCGAAGAGCCTTGCGGTAACCTTCAGGGTGAGGACTTCCAAAATTGCGAAGGAGGTTTTCCTTCATGTCGCGGCCTTTTTGCTGGCCAATCACCACGCAGCGAATGCCATCAATCGTCGCCAACCCGCCAGGCATGGAGGCATCATCGCCAAAGAGACGATCGCCCTTGAGTTCCACGAATTCTGTGAACGCCATCCGCACATAATCCAAAAAGAACGGGCGGGCGATGTGACGCGAAATCTGAACGCGCTGCCAAGCGCTGAGGTTGCCGTAGATCTGGCCTCGCATGGATTCCAACTTCTCCTGCATGCCGCGAATCTCGCCGCCGAGGTCGATGTTTCTGTCTTCGGATTGCTTTTTGAGCTCCTCGATCTTCTGCTCGAGTTCGACGAGGGGTTTTTCAAAATCCAAGGTCTGTTTGTTCATGGGCGCGTTATTTGATGCTGACGGGTGTGCCGGATTTCACGAGGGCGTAGATTTCGTCGAAATCCGAGGGACTGAGAACGATGCCGGACGGAGCCGGTGGCGTTGATCCATCCGCTGGCGTAGCGGGAGGGGTGCGGAGGACGACATTGCCGGGATTGATGAGAACTGTGCGCTCTGCTTCGGCGTAGTCTTTGGCTCCAAATGCAACCCGTGCCTCGCCTTTGCGGGCGATGCGGTCGGCGACCTTCGCCTCGACTTCGCCTTTGGCCGCCTGACCTGTGAGATTCATGGAAACGGCGGGGTATTCTTTGAAAAACACACCGGCATTCATCACGGAGATGGTGGATGTGGCGCGGTCGATCACGAGGGCGGTGTCGACAACGGGAATTAACAATTGCTGCCCGATTTGAAGATTGATGGAGGTCATTCCATTCGCCCAATAGATCAACTCGGAGTTCGTTTTGAACTGGGACTTGATGCGGTCCAGTGAGTCGCCTTTCTTAACCGTGTAGAGGGTGTTTGTAGGAGTCGCGGAGGGATCGCGGAAGAGGGTGAGGTTGATGCGGCCGAGTGCGGCACGGGCCTCGGCGGTCTTGGGAGAGTCGGGGTAGGTGCTCAGGTGGCCTGCGATGGCATCACGCGCCTCGACGGTGTTCTGCGCAAGGACCGGCTTGAGCGAATCGAAGGCGGCCAAAGCCGGATGGGGAGTAGGCGCTGGAGTCGGTGTCGGGACGGCTGCTTGCTCGACGATATCGAGTTTTTTCTCTTTGTAATAAAGTTCGTAAATGAAGTATCCGCTGCCGCCCAGAATGCCGGCGACGAGAAACAAAATCGTGAGTGCTTTGATGAACATGATTCGTCTGGAGATGCTATCCGCTGCGCTCTGGAAATGAAAACCCCGAAATCAGGCGAGGCCGCGGCGTTTCCACTCCGCGACATTTTCGCCTGCGGAGCGCTGGATCATTTCCATCGAAAACTTGAGCAAGCAAACCTCCCAGACATCGTCCACACCGGCGATGAGGGCTCGGAAGGGATCGTCACCTTTTTTCATCTCCTCTTCCATGCGGGCGATCGCCTCGTCGAATGGCTCGCGAACGAGTTTCTCGGAGAGGTCGGTTTTGCGGAATTGAAACCCATACCGAAGAATGCGGGCAGCGGAGGGATTCGCTTCCAACCAGTCGGCAAAGTCTCTGGCTTCCTCGCCGAAGCCCTCAAGGAGAACCTTGCTGAAATTGGCGGGCGAGAGGATGCGGGGGCGCTCGGCTTCGATCGTGCCGGAGCGGATGCGAACAGTCTCAACCTCGTCGAGCGGCTCGGTGACAAGGGAGAAATGGAATCGCGTCGTGCCGAAGGTTTCGATGGCGCTTTGTGGCGTCACGACCACTCGCGTGTTCTCCATCGCATATTGGAAATCATGGTCCTTGAACATCGGGTAAAATTACTTCGCCGGACGGGATGTTCAATCAATTAGCGGAAGGCACCGGACGAACGATGACCTCCACATCGACTTTCGCAGGCGGGAGCGTGTAGCGCGTGACGAGGAGAACGATGTAAAGCAGCGCCACAGCTGCGGCGAGCCAGGGGAGCGGCGAGGAGGCGCGGTCGGTGGAAATCATGGAAGTTTCAAAGCGCCGATGGCTTCCATGACGCGGTTGCTCAGCAGTTGATAGGTCTCGCGCGAGGTGTTCGAGATTTCTTCTGCCGTGAAATGAATCGGCTCACCGATGACCACCGTGATCTGGGAAAGCTGGAAGCGGCGGGCATTTTTGGGGAAAGCCTCATAGGCACCGAAGATGCGCATCGGCAGCACAGGGGCTCCGGTTTTGGCAATCACAAGACCGATGCCCGCACGGGCCGGCTGGAGGTGTCCATCGACTGAGCGTGTGCCCTCGGGAAAGAGGAGCACGGCATTTCCATCCTTCACTTTTTTGATGACCTCGCGCAGGGCGGACATGTCGTTCCCGTCGCGCTCAACCGGGATGACATTCATCGCGGGAAAGAGCGGGCCGAAGAAAGGCCATTTCAGAAGAGTTTTTCGCGCCAGATAATAAACGCCACGGCGGCTGCAAATGCCGGCGAGCGGCGGATCGAAGAAGCTGGAGTGGTTCACCGCGATGAGCAAGGGACCGGACTCCACCATTCGCTCGGGGTGGATGATGCGCATGGAAAAAATCATGCGGGCGAGCAGCTTCGCCAAATTGTAAAAAATATTATAGACGATCGTCATGCCGGGCTGATTCCGGATTTTGAAAGAATTTCCGCCACCTTGTCCACCACGCCTTCGAGGGTGAGATGCGAGGTGTCTATGACATGGGCCCCAGCGGCGATTTTGAGCGGAGCATTGGCCCGACTGGAATCGAGTTTGTCGCGTTTCTCGATGCTGTCGTGTAGACCCTGCGCGGCCCTGCGCTGGCGGCGGACTTCGGGGGAGGCGTCGAGATAGAATTTGTGGGGCGTGTCCGGGAAGACTACAGAACCGATATCGCGGCCCTCGCTGACGATCGGGCGTTTCTCCGCGAGTGTTCGGAGTTGGGTATTAACAAGGGTCCTCACGGCGGGAACGGCTGCGACGGGCGAAACACTCTGGTTCACCTCGAGCGTCTGCAGCTCGAGATCGGGCATCTCGGAATTGATGCGGATGAAAGATTCGCCCGCTTCCGTGAATCCGGAGTCCACCGACATGCGTCTCACAGCCGCTTCGATGCTTTCAGGGTGGGATGCGTCGATCTGCTGGCGGAGAATCTCCCAAGTCACGGCGCGATACATAGCGCCGGAGTTCACATGGGCGAATCCGAGTCGCCGCGCAAGCCGGGTGGCCACGCTGCTTTTGCCGGATGCGGCGGGACCATCGATGGCAATGACGATCATGTGGCGGAAGTTTTCACCGCAGGCGAGCCGCTGCCTTTCAAACCGGACA
>JBIKUM010000114.1:0-8585 GCA_044347585.1 Terrimicrobiaceae bacterium | reverse complement strand
TCAAAGGCATCTTCGTCCCTTACCTCTACTCGGTCCTGAGCGCGAATTTGCGGCCTGATTTGCTAGCACAAGTCCAGACGAGCGCCATGAGCTACATTCGGCTGCCAATGCTGGAGGAATACCAAATCTACGCACCGTCGTCCCAAGCCGAACAACAACGCATCGCCGACTGCCTCACCAGCCTCGACGCCCTGATTACCGCCGAAACCCAAAAGCACGAAGCCCTCAAGACCCACAAGAAAGGCCTGATGCAGCAGCTTTTCCCATCCCCGGAGGAGGTGGAGGCATGAGCAAGAAAATCATTATCATCGCCGGACCGAATGGCGCGGGGAAAACGACTTTTGCCCGTTCGTTTCTGCCGGAGGAGGCTCAATGCCCCCGCTTCATCAATGCGGACCTGATCGCAGCGGGGCTGGCCCCGTTTGCCCCAGAGACTGCGGCGCTCAAGGCTGGGCGGCTGATGCTGGAGGAAATCGAGGACTGCTTGCGCAAGGGCGAGAGCTTTGCCTTTGAGACCACGCTTTCCGGCCACGGCTATCTGACCCGGATCAGGCAATGGCGGGAACAAGGCTACCATGTGAGCCTATTCTTCCTCTGCCTCCCGGATGCCGAGACGGCCATCGCGCGTGTCGCAGAGAGGGTGCGCCAGGGAGGACACAACATCCCCGAAGGCGTGATCCGCCGCCGTTTCGCCGCCGGATTGCGCAACCTGGAACGGGCCTACAAGTTCGCCGTGGATGCGTGGGCCAAGTATGATAGCGTGGGCGAAAGCCCGGCTCTCCTGGAATGGGGAGAGAACCAATGACCATGAAAAACATCCAAGAAGCCAAAGATCCCGATCTGCGTGCCTCCGCCGCCGCGATGAGCCGCGCCGCCGCAGCGGCCCGCAAGACGGCGATTCAGACGGGCACGAATCTCATCATCATGAAAGACGGCAAGCTCACCCGCATCACTGCGCAGACGCTGCGTGACTCGACCCCAAGCACCGACCGCTGATTTTCGATGACCGACACGAATCAAAAACAACTGGGCAACACCCTCTGGAGCATCGCCGACCAACTGCGCGGTGCCATGGATGCGGACGATTTCCGAGACTACATGCTGTCCTTCCTTTTCCTGCGCTACCTCTCCGACAACTACGAGACGGCGGCGAAGAAGGAACTGGGGCGGGATTACCCCGATGTGGGCGGAGACGCCCGCAAGGTGCCGCTGGCGCTATGGTATGCGAACAACGTGGACGACATCCCGGAGTTCGAGAAACAGATGCGCCGCAAGGTGCATTACGTCATCCAGCCCGCACACCTCTGGAACAGCGTCGCCAATCTGGCCCGCACCCAAAACGCGGAGCTGCTGAACACGCTGCAAGCGGGCTTCAAATACATCGAGATGGAATCCTTTGAGAGCACCTTTCAGGGACTGTTTTCCGAGATCGATCTGAGTTCTCCGAAGCTGGGCAAGAAGTATGAGGATCGGAACGCCAAGCTCTGCACCATCATCCAGAAGATCGCCGAAGGGCTGGCGGAGTTCTCCACGGACATCGACGCGCTGGGCGATGCCTATGAATATCTGATCGGCCAGTTTGCCGCCGGGTCGGGCAAGAAGGCCGGTGAGTTCTACACCCCGCAGCAGATGTCCGATATCCTCTCCGCCATCGTCACGCTGGACAGCCAGGAACCGAAGACCGGCCTCAAGAAACGCCTGGAAAGCGTGCTGGACTTCGCCTGCGGGTCCGGCTCGCTGATTCTCAACGTCCGCAAAAGGATGAACAAGGCCGGCGGCACCATCGGCAAGATCTTCGGCCAGGAGAAAAACATCACCACCTACAACCTGGCCCGCATGAATATGCTGCTGCACGGGGTGAAGGACTCGGAGTTTGAGATCTTTCACGGCGACACCCTTCTCAACGAATGGGACATGATGCGGGAGCAGAACCCGGCCAAGAAGCCGAGCTTCGATGCCATCGTGGCCAATGCTCCCTTCAGCCTTCGTTGGGAACCCACCGACGCGCTGGCCGACGACGTGCGCTTCAAAAGCCACGGCCTCGCCCCCAAGTCCGCCGCCGACTTCGCCTTCCTATTGCACGGCTTCCACTACCTCAAAGACGAAGGCGTGATGGCCATCATCCTGCCGCACGGCGTGCTATTCCGTGGCGGTGCCGAGGAACGCATCCGCACCAAACTACTCAAGGACGGCCACATCGACACCGTCATCGGCCTGCCAGCCAATCTCTTCTACTCTACCGGAATCCCCGTCTGCATCCTCGTGCTCAAGAAATGCAAGAAGCCCGACGACGTGCTTTTCATCAACGCCGCCGAGCACTTCGTGAAAGGCAAACGCCAGAACCAACTGAGCGAGGAGCATATCGCCAAGATCATCGACACCTACCAGCACCGCACGGAAGCGCCCCGCTACTCCCGCCGCGTGGACATGGCCGAGATCGAGAAAAACGACTTCAACCTCAACATCTCCCGCTACATCAGCACGGCCGTCGGTGAGGAGGAAATCGATCTAGAAAAGACGAACCGTGACTTGATTCGAATCGAGAAGGACATCGAAAAGGCCCGTAGCGCACATAATAATTTCCTTAAAGAACTCGGGCTTCCGCAGCTCCTCTGAATTGGGAAACTCGTGGTCAGGGGGCAAAGGGGTCGGGCATTAATTCTTGATATTTAATTCCATTAAGCATGCCTTCGAATCCGGCAAGAGCACGAATTGGCCCCGCATTTTGACGCATTGGATTTGGCGGAGTTGCCGTAGAGTCATCGCTGAGAGTTGCTGATGCCGACGAGGACGTCGGCGTTCCGGGAGAATTTTTCTCCGTGTCTTGGTGTCTCCGTGAGAGGCTTTCGCGAAGACGGGCGACTTCGCTGGTGATCTCCAAGGCGCGCCGTGGATCGATGGAGTCGGAGTGATGTGGCGGGTAACGGGTCCGATTTTCCGTTGGCATCGCTGAGCAGAGGTTCCGAGGAGGACCTCGGCGTTCCCACGAAGTGGAACCCCACCCGCCCAGTCCTTGCCCGCAAACCTCTCCTTGCAATCCAAAACTTGGAAAAGCTTTTCAGTGGAGCTTCCTAAAAAGCCATGGCGTGTTTCGCATCGAAATTCGGTCAGCGACGGCGCGCTAACCCTACCTTGCCGAAATGAGCGCGCTACCACGCAGCGATTGCGACTACGCTGGAACGGTCGGCGCTTCGTTGATGGCGTCGAGGAGCAGACGAATCTTTCCGAAGTCGCGTTTCTTGGGCACGAGGACGATGCGGGGCATGTGGTGGAGGTGGTGGTCGTCGGCTTCTTCTTCGAGGGCGGATGTTTGGTCGATGCTGCCTGAGGCGAGAATGCCATCGAATCGGGCGTTGAGGTCGGCTATGGCTTCGTCGGTGAGGGCGTGGTTGATGCGGATGACCATTTTTTCGCGCACCCAGCGGTAGGAGTGGAAATTCCGGTAGAAGTCCGAAATGTGCTTCACGGCGTCGTCCACATCGTAGGTAAAGTGGATGAGGTGGAAATCAGTCTCTGAGATGAGTCCGTTTTCCAAAAGGTCGTTTGTGATGAATCGGCGCCAGGTTTCCCAATAGTGACCATTTGGGCGGTCCACCATCACGATGGGAACAATGGGCATTTTTCCGGTTTGCATGAGGGTGAGGATTTCGAAGCCCTCGTCATGCGTTCCAAATCCGCCTGGGAAGAGGGCGAAGGCACTGGTCTCCTTGGCGAAGTTCAGCTTGCGGGTGAAAAAATAATTGAAGTCGATGAGCTTCGGGTCGCCGTGAATGGTGGGATTGGCGGACTGCTCGAATGGGAGGCGGATATTGAGTCCGAAACTCTTCTCGGCCCCTGCCCCTGCTTGGGCGGCACCCATGATGCCATCTCCGCCGCCTGTGATGAGCATGTAACCGGCTTCGACGATTTTTTTCCCGAAGGCGAGGGCTTGCGCATACTCAGGCTGGGTGGGCTTCGTGCGGGCGCTGCCGAAGACGGCGACTTTGCGGATGCGGCTGTAACGGGCGAAGACGCGGGCGGCGGTGCGCATTTCGCGCAGGGCGCGGCTCATGAGCTTGAGTTCGGCGATGGTAGCGTGATCCCTTCCGAACCCCAGCGCGGTGTCGATCATCTGCTCAATATATCGGGTGGCTTTGCCTTCGGCGACTTCGGCTGTGAGGGAGTGGATGCGGGGATCGGTTTCTTTTTCTTTCATGAACGGAGAGGAATCAGATTATGCTGGCGACGCCTTAGGGCAAACGCAAAGCGAGTTTCCATAATGACTGCTACAGACCATCCCAAATCATCGAAACGGTTCCGCTCGTTTCGCCGGATGGCGTTTGCCTGCTTGCTTGCAGCGTCATTCCCTGCCCGCGCGGTCGAGCTTTCGATTCCTGCCGGTGGAACATTTGATCCTTTCCTCCTTGCCTTGAAACCAGGTGTGCAGATGAGTCCCCTCCCCGCCTGGATGGAGGGGCCGGCTTCCATCAAGCCGGAGGCGGGGCATGTGGAAATTCCCATTTCTCCGCTCTGGAAGGAAGCCAGCGTAGAAATGTATGCCGTCACGGTGGTCTTCGAAGACACAGGAGATGGAGGCCCTGCGCTGGAGTGGAAACACGCCGAGGAAATATCGACAGTCTCGAACGGACTCGGCGAGGTCGGGAATCCTGTGGGGTTGAATTCGCGCACCGTCCTGCTGCCGCAGTCGCTGACCAAGGATGGTGGCACGCTGGTGATTTCGTATGTTGGAAAATTCGACTCCTTGCTGAGTCTCGCCGTGAGACCTGCCAGGCTTGATGAGACCGCTGTGCTTGGAGGCAGGCGCACGGCGGCGCTCATCGATGATTCCTTTCAAGCCTACGATGACCGTGAAGTCAGCGGCGCGCGGCCAGTACCGCTGACTGGTGATGTAAGAGTCGGCACGATTGTCGAAGCCGAATTGTCCGCAGCGGTGGAATCACTCAATCAAGCCATCGAATTTGTGGCACCAGTGGATGGAATTGTGGAAGGCGCGGTGATTCATCTCGAGGCATTGGGCCTCGACCCAGAAGCCGAGCTGCGTGTTTCCATCAATGCATCGCCAGCGGGGCAGATATCGTTCCCTTCATTCGCGCTGGATGATCCCTCGCTGGTTACGGACTGGAATGGCCGCTTGCTGCTTGCCGGTTGGCGCAAAGGCTCGCTCTTCGTTTCAGCCCGCCATTTCAAGCAGGGGGAAAACACAATAAGCATCGATTTGAAGCGATCCGAGGGCGAGACCGGACGGGAGGTTTTTCTAAGAAACAGTTCGCTTCACCTCCGGTTCACCCCGCCTGCTTTTTCGCCGTCTCCACAGCCGACACCTAGTGGCAATCCCGCCGAGGTCACCTTGAAAGACGCTCCTCCAGCAGTAGATTTTCAGGCCATTGATCCGATTCTGCCCGGCGAGGACGGCTCCGAACCTCCGATGACACGCTAATTTCATGTCCTTTCGCTCAATCATTATTGCCATCATAGTCACCTTGATCGTTGCAAAGTCCGCAGTGGTGACATGGGTGATATTCAATGCAACAAATTCAGCTGTGCAGGAATTGGCTCTGGGCCAGATCAACGCATCCTTGGATTCGGTTGCCGAGCAGATCGAGAGCCTCTTTGAACCTTGCGAACGAATCCTCTTTTCACTGACTGATAGATTCCGTGCCGGAGATATCCCTCTCAACGATCCCAAGGAAATGGCGACGGAATTAGCGGCGCTGCTCGCGTTTGAAAAGGGAATCACATGGATCAACTTTGGATTTGCCGATGGGAGCTTCGCTGGCGCTCAGAGCAAAGATGGCAAAATTTCAATCCGAGTCTCAAATATTCAAGATGGCAAAGCGGAGTCTTGGGATATCAACCCCCATGGTTCGCTGGAAAATGAGCGTCTCGAAAAGACATTTGAAGGCTTCGACGCACGGACGAGACCTTGGTTTCAAGCAGCACAGGCTAAAAGCGGCCTGGCGTGGACGAAGCCATATGATTTTGTGGGAGGTGGCCGGGGAATAAGCTGTTCCCTCGCCTACCGAGATAAGGAACAGAGATTGATCGGCGTGTTGGCGATAGATTTCAGCTTGGAGGAAATCACAAAATACCTCACGGAGCTTCAGCAGAACTCGACATGTGAGGCTATTGTCTTCCTCGAGGATGGCCAATTACTGGCACCACAGAAAACCAAACACGCCCAATCCCTCGTTTCAAAAGTCATGTCTCTTCTGGCTGACGAACGAAAGAAAGATGATCTTTTCAATGGCAGTGGACACATCGTCGAGGAGTTCTCATTGGATGGGCAAAGTCTCATCCTGGGCCTCCGTCTGACACAGGTCGCAGGAGGTGTGAAATGCTTGAGCGCGGTGGTTTTTAACCGCCATAAAACTTTTGGATCTGTTGAGAATTCTTTGAGGAGTAGCGCCATTCTTTCGGTAGTGGCATTGGTGGTTACGCTCATTATCGCAACACTGGTCGCCAAGCGCGTCAGCAGTCCTCTGCAGAGCCTCACAAGCGAGGTCTCCAGGATCGGTCGCTTTGAGATAGATTCCATACAGCTGCCCAAATCATTCATCCGCGAAATTCGCGTGCTTTCGGAATCCATCGCCCGAATGCGCGACAGCCTGAAGTCTTTTTCCAAGTATGTGCCCATCCACATCGTGCGCGACTTGGTCAAGACGGGCGGCGTCGCCTCGCTTGGCGGCGAGAAACGCCTCATCACGGTGCTTTTTTGCGATATCGAGGGTTTCACCGGCTATGCCGAAAAAGTGACCCCGGAGAAGGCGGTGGATACACTCACCGGCTACTTTGAGGTATTTGGCGATGCCATCCACAAGGAGGATGGAGTCATCGATAAATTTCTCGGCGACGGCTTGATGGCTCTTTTCAATGCCCCTGCTCCCCTCGCCTTGCATGCCCGGGCGGCCTGTCGAACTGCTATCGGGGCCCAGCAGCAACTTCTCCAGCGTGCGAACCAGGGATGGAACCTCAGGGTGAGAATCGGTCTGCACACAAGCGAGGCATTGGTTGGCAATGTCGGAACGGCGCAGCGCTTCAGCTACACTGCGATCGGCGATGGAGTGAACCTCTGCAGTCGCTTGGAGGGACTCAATAAAATCTATGGCACGCGCATCATTGTGAGCTCGGACACCGTGGACGCTGCTAGTTGCACTGATTTTGCGTGGCGGAAACTGGATCGTGTAGCCGTAGTCGGACGCACAGAACCGCTCGAAATCTACGAACTGCTTGGTATGAAGGAGGAGATTCCGAAGGAACTAATCCAGATCGCTGAAACCTACACCCGGGCGCTGGAACATTACTTCCGCCGCGATTTTGAAGAGGCTCTTGCACTACTGAAGGGAATTTCAGAAATCGATTCGCCCGCCCGCTTCTTGCTCAAACGCATTGTCGAACTTCAGAACCTCCCGCTTGCCAGCACTTGGGACGGGGTTTTCCAAGCGACGAGCAAATAATCAAGCCGGGGGTGCGTGCAGACGCACGCAGATTACTCACCCACGGGGATGCTCGGATTCCACTTGAGCCACTCGGGGCGGGGTTCGTGGTTCAGCTCAAAAGAGTCTCCGCTCTTGGCTTCGGTTCCCATCGCGGTGTTGTCGGGCGTGGCAAAGGCGATGCGGCCATCCGGAGCCATGATGGATTCGGTTTGGATGCGGAATTGGAGGAATCCCAGCGAGGCCTTGAGACCGCTCGAATCCCAGAATTTCGAGTTGGCCCGCACAAGGTGGCGATATCTTTTCTCCACCACCACAGTCAGCATGATCTGGCGACCATCGGAGGAAAGCGACTTTGCCGTAACGCGGCCCACATTGATGCCACGGTAGTAGACAGACGCTCCGGCATTGATGGGCGTGGAATCTGAGAGGAGGTTAAGCGTCAGGCCACTTTGGAGTATTTCCTCGGCATCGATGGTCGAGCGCCCTGTAAAAGAATCCGCAAGTCGTTTGGAGGAACCGGGGGTGCACTCGATGTAAACGCCGCTGATGAGTGTTTCGAGGCCAGTGATGCCTTGAAGGGAAATATTCGGGCGGACGATCGAGAAGAACGAATCCTCTCGGCGAAGAAATTCATAACCTTGGTTGAGGCGGGCCGTAACAACAACGCGCCCCTCGGATGTTTCCACGCCGTGCACCACGCCAACAGGGACGCCGAGGTAGCGGAGTTCCGTCTGGCCTGGGGCAAGCCCCCTGCCATTGATGAACCGGATTTTAATCGGAGCTGAAAGGGCACGGGCATTCACCTCATCCTCATAGAGCGCGAAGTTGGCATTCTGCGAAGCCGTCTTGGTTCGGGGTGTGAAAGTGTCGAAGGCCACCGCGCCTTGCATGAGGCCTTGAAGACCGTTGACATCAAACTGCAGGAAACCGGGCCCCGCTTTGATGGAGGTCGCCGGAACGCGCCAGAACCGGGCATCGGCATCCAACGCATTGCGGAACTCCGGGCGAATCACTCCATGGAGGACGGGCTTTTCGCGGTCATCGAGTTTCTTTGCCAGAATCGAGCCCACCACGACTCCCTTGTAGAGAACCGGGGTCCCCTTGCCGATCGGCGGGAGGTTTTCAGCGGAAAGAGTGAATGGCAGGCCT
>JBIKUM010000113.1:0-8612 GCA_044347585.1 Terrimicrobiaceae bacterium | reverse complement strand
ATAGATTCATAAGAAATACCTTGATTTACCATGCCTAAACTTCCGTCTTCCCTACTACAAGGCAAAATACGGCCACCGAATCGAGAATTTTCACGGCTAAAATTATTCATTTCGCAAGCGGCGGGTCTTTGTGTTTACTCCACGCGCTTATGGAAAATGTCATCATCGTCGGCACCGGTTGTGCCGGTCTCACGGCCGCAATCTACACTGGGCGCGCCAATCTTTCGCCGCTTGTTCTCGAGGGACGCCTCCCCGGCGGGCAACTCACCACCACGACGGCCGTGGAAAATTTCCCAGGATTCCCGGACGGGGTGGACGGCCCTGAGTTGATCCAGCGGATGCATCAGCAAGCTGAAAAATTCGGCGCCCGCTTCCAATATGGCGTTGTGGAGGAGTTCGAGCCCGGCACGCCGCACCGGTTGAAAGTAGACGGCGTCTGGTTGGAGACGAAATCCCTCATCATCGCCAGCGGAGCATCTCCCCGCTACATCGGCATCGATGGCGAACAAGCACTCATTGGCCACGGCCTGACATCCTGCGCAACCTGTGATGGCGCTTTCTACCGCAATGTTCCCGTCTGCGTTGTCGGCGGTGGCGACTCGGCCTGCGAAGAGGCGACATTCCTCACACGCTTTGCCTCGGAAGTTTATCTCATCCACCGCCGCGATACGCTCCGCGCATCGAAAATCATGGCCGACCGGGCGCTCGCAAATCCAAAAATTAAGCCAGTCTGGAACTCGGCTGTGACCGGCTACATCACCGACGAGGCTGGTGAGGTGAGCGGAGTTCATCTGAAAAATCTCAAGGACGGCACGACCTCCGAGTTGGCCCTCAAATGCGTTTTCGTCGCCATCGGCCATGAGCCAAACACCGCCCCTTTCCGCAAAAGCCTCACCACCGACTCGAATGGCTACTTGGTCCAAACCGGCGGCACCCGCACGAATGTGCCGGGGGTTTTCGCCGCAGGCGATGTGGCTGACCATGTCTATCGCCAAGCCATTACCGCCGCAGGGCAGGGATGCGCGGCGGCGATCGAGGCCGAACGCTGGCTCGCGGATTCCGAGTAAACGACTCCGCTTTTGAAAATTTGCGACCTCACGCAGTTTTACTCGCCCGTCAGCGGGGGCGTGCGCCGGTATATCGAGCAGAAGAGCGCTTTTCTGCGCCGTTACAGGCCGGACTGTCGTCATGTCATCATTGTTCCGGGTGAAAAGACAGAATCAGTCGGTGATGACACCGTCCGTATTTACACGATCGCCTCGCAACTTCTCTCCCGCACCTCGCGCTACCGTGCCCTCACGAAGCTTCACCTCGTCGAGGAGGTCTTGGAAAAAGAAAGGCCTGACATCATCGAATCCGGCGACCCCTATCAAGTCGCATGGAAAGCCGTTGCCTCGGGTCGGGGGCTCGATATCCCGGTGGTCGGCTTTTACCACTCGCACTTTTCGGAATCCATCCTGCGCACGGTTGGCAAATTCATGGGGCCTCTCGCCGTCTCAATCGCCGAAGAGACCTGCCGCAAATATGTCACCACGCTTTATAATCGTTTCGAGTGCACATTCGTTCCCAGCCCCATCCTCGCCTCACTCTTGGGAGGGTGGGGGGTCGAAAACACCCACACCGTCGATCTCGGCGTCGATGACGAGATTTTCCGCCCGGAACCTTCCGACCGCTCCGCTACGCGTGCACAACTGGGCATTTCCAATGACGCCCGCCTCCTCCTGTATGTCGGCCGCTTGGCCACTGAGAAAAATGTCCGCACGCTCTTCGATGCCTACACGCTCCTGCGCGGACGGTCACACGAACCCTACGAGCTTCTCTGTCTGGGTGACGGCACACAGCGTTCATCACTGATCGATCTTCAAAATCAAACCCCCGGCGTGCATTGGATGCCCTATTGCTCCGACCCAGCCGAACTAGCCCGCATCTACCGTGCCGCCGATCTTTTTGTTCACCCCGGTGTGCAGGAGACCTTCGGCCTCGTCGCCCTCGAGAGCCAGGCAAGCGGCACGCCGGTCGTTGGCATCAAGGGTAGCTACATGGATCGCATTATTTTTTCGGACCAGAAACAATGGGCCACCGAGAATTCTCCTGCAGCGCTGGCTGAGGCGATCGAGGGCAAATTCACCATCGATCTCCGCGCCGCCGGCCTCCGTGCAAGCGAGGAGGCGCGTGGGCGCTACGCGTGGAGGACAGTTTTTTCACGGCTCATGGATGTTTATTCGGATGTCGTGACGCGTTATTCGCCCTGAAAAATCCGTGGCGCGAAGGGGAAAAGGCCCTATCCTTCCACACCATGACGATATCGCCACAGATCACCATGCGGGAGTTGCTGGAGCAGTTCCCAGGCGCTCAGCGGACCCTCTTCCGCCACTACCATATCGGCGGATGTGCCAGTTGTGGTTTTCAGCCCGAGGAAACGCTCGAAGGCGTTTGCGCCAGAAATGACGGCATCGATCCGCAGGAAGCCATCGCTCGAATCAAGGAATCCCACGAGGCCGACGAAAAGGTATTCATCAACCCGCTCGATGCCGCCGAGGCCGTTCAAAATGCCGGTGCCCGCCTGCTCGACATCCGCACCCGCGAGGAATTCGAGGCTGTCCACATCCCAGGCTCGCAGCTCATGGGGCAGGACTTTTTGCAGGAAGTCATGGGAACATGGCCCAAGGATACCGCGATCATCATCGTGGATCACACCGGCTCGCGAAGTCTCGATGCGGCGGCCTACTTCGCCGGCCATTCTTTCACAAATATCCGCGCCCTCCGAGGCGGCATCGACGCGTGGAGTTGCGAGGTCGATGCCTCCCTGCCACGCTACACGACCGAATGAATACTCAGGACAAAATCGATGAAGCCATCCGCAATCCCAAAAACCTCGGTGAAATGAGCGGGGCGGATGCGGTGGGAACTGCCGGCAGCAGCGATTGCGGCGACATGCTGCGCATGTGGATCAAATTCCGCGAAGAGGGCGGCAAGCGCGTCATCGACAAGGCGACTTTCCAATCATTCGGCTGTCAGACGGCCATCGCCGTCGCGAGCATGGCCACCGAACTCATCAAAGGCAAAACTCCCCAAGAGGCTCTCACATTGTCCGGCGAGGCCCTCTCGGAGCCGCTCGGACCGCTTCCTCCGATGAAAATCCACTGCGCCCAGTTGGTCGAGGGAGCGCTCAAAAATGCCCTCACCGGCGAAGCGGCATCAGCCCCCGGCGCCTCCACGCCGATGCTTGCGGACAGCCTCCAAGCCAAAGGCAGCGTGAAGATCAACTTCCGCTGATCACGCCCACTCAACAGAGTGTCCGCTTTTGACCTCTCTCACACCAGAGGGGCCTTGTTCGTCTTGAATCCAATATCCCGAGCCCGGTTCGGCTCCCTCGCCAAGGAGGTCTTCATCGGGTTGAAACCGCAGCCAAACAACGGCGGGTTTCCAAATGGCGCGGTCTGCTTCGATACAGGGTGCCGCTTGATTCAAAGGCGTGGTGATTTTCCAATCCTCGGGAACGCTGATTTCCTCATGGGCTGAGATGCGGAGATTTTTCATGACGCACCGATTCCACCACCAAGCGGACTTTTCCATGGGGTGATCAGCGGATGGCTGGTGGTTGCCGTTCGCGTTGTCATTGCGTAGCGTGCACACCACCGATGGTTCAGCACCTCTATGTCCACATTCCTTTTTGTCCGAAGGTTTGCCCTTATTGTAGTTTCTACAAGGAGGCAAGCGACCGGAATAAGACGCAGGCCTTTTTGGATGCGGTTCTCACCGAGGCGGAGTTCGAGGCGGAGGGTTTGCGTCCAAGGACTGTTTTTTTTGGTGGGGGCACTCCCACTGCCCTCTCGACGCCGCAGTTGAAATTTCTGATCGGCGGCTTGCGGGAGCGAATCGATTTCTCGGGCGTTGAGGAATTCACGATCGAAATGAACCCCGCCACCGTCTCGCATGAAAAAGCCGAGTCCCTTTTGGCTTTGGGTGTCAACAGGGTCAGTATGGGCGTGCAGTCGTGGGATGAGGAGTTGCTGAAAACCCTCGGTCGCGTTCACTCGGGAGCGCAGGCGGCGCGCAGTTACGCGATCTTGCGCGAGGCTGGGGTTCCAAATGTGAACCTGGACCTGATTTTTGGAGTCCCTGGTCAAACGCGCGACCAGTGGATCGAATCCCTCCGCCGGACGGTTGAACTTGGTCCAGACCACATCTCCGCTTACTGCCTCACTTATGAGGAAGACACCGAGTTTTTCGAACGCTTCCAGCGCGGCGAGATGGGGCCGCAGGTGGATAGAGATTCCGATTTTTTTGAAGTGGCCATGAGCGAACTCGAGGCGGCGGGTTATCCCCAGTATGAAATCTCAAACTACGCCCGGCCCGGCCGCGAGTGCCTGCATAATCTGGGCTACTGGCGCGGGGCGGATTATGCCGGACTCGGTCCGAGCGCCTTCTCAACCCGGTCGGGATGGAGGAGAAGGAATGTGGCGGATACGGCGGATTACACCCGTCGAGTCCTGTCAGACGAGGATCGCTTTGATTTCGTCGAGCGTATTGATGACGACTCCCGTCGCGCAGAGGGGATCGCCTTTTCCCTGCGCACGACCGATGGTGTGCCAGAGACAATGCTCCCTGAAAACCAAGCCGCAGCTCTGGTGCAGCACGGCTTGGTGACCAAGAAAGACGGTAGGGTTTATCTGACCCGCGAGGGCAGGCTTGTGGCTGATGAGATAGCTGCGGAGCTGATCTGATCAGCCAAGGCCCGAAAGGATCAGAGCACCTTCAGCAACTCGACATCGAAAATCAGCGTCTCGTCGGGTCCGATGGCTCCACCGGCTCCACGGGGGCCGTAGGCGAGGTTCGAGGGAATGAAGAGTTGGATTTTTCCGCCTTCCTTGATGAGTTGAAGACCTTCGGTCCAGCCTTTGATAACAGCATTCAGAGGAAACTCGATAGGTTCATTCCGCTTGTAGGAGCTGTCAAATTCCGTGCCGTTGAGAAGCGTTCCACGATAATTCACCTTCACGGTGTCGGTCGCCTTGGGGCTGCGGCCCTCGCCGGGGTTGAGGATGATGTATTGCAAACCGCTCGCCGTTTTTTGGACGCCGGGTTTCGTTGCATTTTCGGCCAGGAAAGCCTGACCCTTTTCGAGTGCGGATTGTGCCATGGTGGTGTGTGTGAAAAACAAAGTCGCAAGTGCAGCGACAGGGAGCAGTTGTTTGAACATGTCCAGATCCTACCCGCCTGAAACCGGGCTTGGCAAACCCGAAGGCTCGATGGAATGCGATTTCTTCGCTGACTTCTCCGGGCGCCGCACATAGTGGCTCGGCGGCATGCCGGTATGGCGCTTGAACCAGCGCGAAAAATAATTCGGATCATCATGCCCGATACGCGCGGCGACTTCTTGCATCGGGAGGCCTTGGGTGATCAATCGCTTGGCTTTTTCCAGATTCAGCGCGTCCCGTTGCTGGAGGAGTGTGAGTCCGGTTATTTGCTTGAAGCGCCGGTTCAGATAGTCGGGCTGGTATCCCGTCGCCCCCGCGAGGTCGCCGATCGACTTCGCTTGGCTTTCCTCCGCGCCGGCAAGGTTGATGAATTTCTTCACAAAGGCGGGCATAGCGCGGTTTTCGCGGGGCAGAATGCCCAAAGAGCGAAGTTGCGTGTCGAGGATCGTCAATGCCGCCGAGGCGGCCATCAATCGAGCTTCCGGCGCATCCGGGTTTTTAAGGCGGTTGAGCTGCGACATCGCGTGCCGTATTCCGGTGGACTCGGATTGGTTGAGGTGCGAGAAGCGGAATTCCATCGGACACTCCCACTCGAAGTCCACGGCCAAACTTAGTGGTCTTCGGCCGCTCGACTCGCGGAAACCATGCGCCATTCCACCTGGCAGGAGGGCGATCGCGCCGGAGAAAACTCGGTATTCGGCCGAAGGTGTCAGAAGTGTCCCTCCGCCAGAGAAGTAGCACAGAATCTGACAAAATTTGTGGCGGTGCATCTCAAGGGCATCAGCCTCCGGAAGGTGCTTGTGGAGGCACAGACGGCGCATGCGCAGACCGGGTAGTCTCAAATCGAGCGCCTGTAAAAGCAGGGGGCGGTAATCTTTCATCTTCTCTTAAAAAATAAGTCGGAATCGTGCTAATTTCTATCGGCATTGTCATCACTCGATTTTCCGCCCTCTGGCATATTGCTGCCGCATGAACCCACCAGCCAATATCCTTGTCACCGGATCGAGTCGTGGTCTCGGCCGTGGAATCGCCGTCAAACTCGCAGCCGCAGGCCACAGCGTTGCCATCCATTACGCAAATAACCGCGCTGCCGCCGATGAAACCGCCGCCGCTTGCGGTCAAGTCGCTCAAAATAGTGCCCAGAAATTTCCCGTCGTCGGTGGAAATGTCGGGCTTGCCTCGGATCGGGAGCGTCTCATGGACGAAACACTCGCCGTATTCGGTCGCCTCGACGCCCTCGTCAACAACGCCGGTATAGCCCCCCGCGTTCGCGCGGACATCATCGAGGCGACGGAGGATATTTTTGACGAGGTCATCGCCGTGAATCTCAAGGGGCCGTATTTTCTCTCCCAGTTGGCGGCAAAGCACTGGCTGGCGAATCCGGGTCAATCGACGCTCAAGGGCGGTTATAAACTCATCTTCATCTCATCCCTCTCCGCCAACACTGCATCGATCAACCGCGGCGAATATTGCATTTCCAAGGCCGGACTCGGCATGGCCACGCAGCTCTGGGCCGTCCGACTCGCCGAGGCAGGCATATCAGTCCTCGAACTCCGCCCAGGCATCATGGCGACGGACATGACCGCCGGCGTGAAAGAAAAATACGACAAGCTCCTCGCGGAGGGCCTCGTTCCTCAAAAACGCTGGGGCAATCCCGATGATGTCGGCCTCGCTGTGGAATCCATCCTCGGCGGCGCGTTCCCATTTTCCACCGGCGATGTCATCAATATCGACGGCGGCTTCCACCTCCGCAGACTCTAACCCCACCCACCTATGATCCAAATCGACTCAAACCTCCAAACATCGGCCCTCTCCAGCGCCCTCGAACGCTTCTTCTCACTCGCCAAAACGAAAATAGCGGCAATCGATCGCGAATACGATGAACGCAAGGGATCGCCCGTCTTCACCGTTGCCGGAAAATACACGACGCGCGGTTGGACTGAATGGACCGAAGGCTTCCGCTACGGCATCGCGATCCTTCATTTTGACGCCACCGGCGATCAAGAAAGCCTCACGAGCGGTCGCAACAACACCGTTCGCCGCATGGCCACGCATGTCTCGCACATCGGTGTCCACGACCATGGTTTCAACAACCTTTCGACCTATGGAAACCTCCGCCGCTTGATGCTCGAGGGCCGTCTCCCCGAAAACGAATGGGAGAAGAATTTCTACGAACTCGCCATCAAGACCAGCGGCGCCGTTCAGGCCGCCCGTTGGACCGAGCGTCAGGGTGGGGGATTCATTCACAGCTTCAACGGCCCTCACTCCCTCTTCGTTGACACCATTCGCTCCTGCCGCATTCTCATGAAAGCGCACCAACTCGGGCATGTCCTGATGGCCGAGGGTGACAAACCCGTGAGCCTGCTCGATCGCGCGTTGCAGCACATCGACTCCACGGCGAAGTATTCGATTTTCTACGGCGAGGGACGCGATTCCTACGATGAACGCGGTCGCACGACCCACGAGGCGATTTTCAATACCAAGGACGGTGCCTACCGTTGCCCGAATTCCCAACAAGGCTACACAGGCTTCAGCACTTGGACACGCGGCCAGGCTTGGGCGGTTCTGGGTTTTGCAGAAGAACTCGAATTGCTCGCCACCCTCTCCGACGCAGATTTGGAGCCATTCGGCGGCCGCCAGGCGATTGAGGCCATGATGCTTAAAGCTGCCACAGCCACGGCAGACCACTTCATCGAAAACACGCCGACCTGCGGCATTCCTTACTGGGACACAGGCGCTCCGAAACTCCATCTGCTCGGCGATTACATGAACCGCCCAGCGGATCCCTACAACGCCTACGAGCCAGTGGATAGCTCCGCCGCCGCGATCGATGCCCAAGGCCTCCTGCGCCTCGGCACTTATCTCAAAGCCAAAGGCCAAACCGCAGTCGGCGAGCGCTATTTTCAAGCCGGACTCAAGGTCGCGCAAACACTCTTCTCCGAGCCCTACCTCTCGACCGATCCGAAACACCACGGTCTCATCCTCCACTCGATCTACCATCAGCCAAACGGCTGGGACTACAAACCAGATTCCGCCAAAGCCGCCTATGGTGAATCCTCGATGTGGGGCGACTACCACGCCATGGAGCTTGCCGTCTATCTGCAACGCCTCATCAAAGGCGAGCCCTACCTCACCTTCTTCGCCTGATCGCTATGGAAAATCTCGATCGCCTCGCGATTCACACGATGACCACCAAGCCATGGGATCTCCCCACGGCTGTCGAAAAATACTCTCGCGCTGGGGTTCGTGGAGTTGGCCTCTGGCGTCAATGGCTGGAAGGTCGCTCCCTCGCGGAGTCCCGCGCACTGCTCGACGATCATGGAATGAAGGCCGTCTCGCTCGTGCGCAGCGGCTTTTTCCCCGGTCTCACTCCGGAAGAACGCCAGACTGCCCTTGACGATAACCGCCGCG
>JBIKUM010000111.1:0-8617 GCA_044347585.1 Terrimicrobiaceae bacterium | reverse complement strand
TCGAAACCCAGAAGCACACGGGAGGCAAATCTCGCAGCCAATCGGTTGGCGCGGCCGGGGATGGCATTCGACTCGTGAATGAAGCAGGGTAGCCCCTGCATCCGAGCCGCAAGAATCGGCGCTGTGGATGTGAACCCGCCCATCCCCAAAACAACAGAGGGTCGGTATTTTCTATAGATTGACCGACACTGGCGGTAGCTGTCCCAGCAGCGACGGACAAAGCGGATGAAGGCTGGCGATAAAAGCATCGCCGGCATTCCCACCGAGGGCAGTTTTTCAGCCCGGAATTGAGGGTGCGCCTTGAGCGCGACGGCATCGATTTCCTTCTCCGACACGAAAAGCAAAACCTCGTGGCCGCGCTCGTGCAGCGACTCTGCAACGGCCAAGCCCGGGAACAGGTGTCCGCCTGTGCCTCCGCACGCTATGATGGCTCGGAATGGTTTTGGGTCGGTCATATGCGGGGCTCGAAATGTGGACGCGTGAGGGCCGGGGCGAAATTGGAGACGAGCGGGCGTCCCTGGCGGTGGATGTTGACCAGAAGGCCGATGAGGAAAAGGCAGACGACCAGATTGGAGCCGCCGTAGCTGATGAATGGCAGAGGCATGCCCTTGTTGGGAAGAAGTGATGTCGTGACGCCTATGTTCACACAGGCTTGTAGGGTGATCATGATCACGGCCCCGATTCCAAGTAGGCGGCCGACCGTGTCTTTGGCGTTCGAAGCAACCAGTGACCCGCAGAGGCACACGAGCAGGTAGGCCATAACGGTGAGAAGCGTTGCATAGAGGCCGAGTTCCTCACCGATCATGGGAAAAATGAAATCCGTGTGAGCGTAGGGAAGGTAGAGCATTTTCTGGCGACCCTCGCCGAGCCCCAAGCCATCAACACCGCCGGAGCCGAAGGCGATCAGTGCCTGCCATTGTTGGAGTCCCTCGCCAAGGCTGTATTTTTCAGGATGCATGAAGGCGAGAAGGCGGCCTTGGCGTTCCGAGACATTCATGGCCACGAAAAATATGCCTGCCAGACCGCAGAAAATGAGGCTGAAAAGCCAGCGCAGGGCGGCTCCAGCTATGAAGAGAACGGCCACGGCAGTTCCTCCGATGAGCGCCGTGTTTCCAATATCCACTTCCAGAACGATGAGCCCCATCAGAATGCTTAGGATTCCCATGGGGTAGGCGAGTCCGCTCAGGAAATGGGAGAAATTGAGCTCGGTTCGTGAGAACCACCAGGCCAGAAAAAAAATCGCGGCAACCTTGGCGAGTTCGCTGGGTTGCACAACGCCGAAGCCGAGGTTGATCCAGCGGGATGATCCGTTGATTCGAAGTCCGATGGGAGGGATGAAACACAGCAGGAGCAGGAGGGCTGCCGCAGCAAAAAATGCCCACCAATATTTGACCCAGAAATGGTAGTCCACAAACGAGGCCACGATGGCCGCAACGAGCCCGACACAGAGCCACATGCCCTGGCGTTTCAGGAAGAAATAGATGTCCGAGTGGCCCTCCTCAGCAAACGCACTCGTGCTGGAAAGCATCACAAGCCCGAGCGCGAGGAGGCCGGCCACGGCAACTGTCAGCACATAGATGGCGTTTCGATGCATTGTTTTTTGTGAACTTCGGCTTTTTTGTGCTGATCAGGGAATGACCAGCGTTTGGCCGATTTTCAGTTTCTTCGGGTCGTCAATGTTGTTGGCCTTCATCAGGGCCGCTTGGGTGATGTTGTATTTTTTGGCGAGCGAGTAGGGATTGTCCCCCTTGGCCACGACATGTGTTTTTTCCTCGCTGGCCTTGGGGTTTTCAGAGGGTTTGGCTTCGGCTTTTTCCTGAACGGGCGGAGCCTTCACGGGCGGGGCCTTCGCAACGACCGCCGGAGTGGGGACGGCCTTTGTGGCGGGTTCGGCGTGCTGGGCTTGTGCCGCCTGACTTTTTGCTGCCGATCCAACGACGAGGGTCTGTCCGACTTTGAGGATGGATGTGCTGGTGAGGTTGTTGGCTTTTTCGAGGGATTCGATGCTCGTGTTGAATTTTGAAGCGATGCGGCGAAGAGTGTCGCCAGCGACCACGGTGTAGGTCGCTTGGGCCTCCTGCGTTTTGGCAGGCTCGGCCTTGGCAACCGGCTCAGCTTTTTTCTCCGTGACGGCAGCGGGAGTGGCAGCCTCAGCAGTCTCCGTTTTCGCGGTCGCCGGACGGGCTGGTTTTTCCTTGAGCTGGTTGAAGCCGTAGATGCCTGCGACGGCCACGACATGCAGGACAAGAACCACGATGAATGCCTGCGAGAGCTTCATGCTGGGCTCCGACTCGCTTTCATATTCCTCGACTTCCTCACGGCTCGAAGCCGCGCGGGCGTGCATGGTTTTTCTGGGAACCAATCGCCGTGCAGGACGGCGTGGAGCAGTGGTGTTTTTTTTGAACATCATGGTGTGTTGTTTGGATTGTTTTTGAGTTTTTGAACGAGAGATTTGAAAATGTTTCCGCGTTCTCCGTAGTTGCGGAACATGTCGTAGGACGAGGTGCCGGGGGAAAAGAGGACGACATCACCCGCCTGTGCGAGGGAATGAGCCTTGTTGACGGCCTCTTCAAGGCTCTCTGCTGTATGGCATTCCGTGTCTTTCCAGGATGAGGCGATGCGGTGTCTCATCTCGCCGATGAGCACGGCGGCGCGGGCCTTTTCACGCACGAGCATGGTATTGTCGTCGAATTCCACTCCTTTGTCTTTGCCTCCGGCGATGAGAATGATCGGACGGTCTTGCGACAGGATCGCCTTTTCCATGGCATCGAGGTTGGTTGCCTTGGAATCGTTGATCCAACGCACGCCATCGAGGTCGCGCACGAATTCGCAGCGGTGCACCGGTGGCGCGTGGTTGGCGATTGCCTGAACCAGGTTGTCGAGATCGAGATTCAACCCAAGGCCCATTCCCAATGCGGCCATGATATTTTCCGCATTGTGGATTCCCGGCAGGAGCGTGTCGGATTGATCGAGGAGGCGTCTGCCTTGGAAGAAAATCTCTCGCCCGCGAAGCGTGAAATCGGCGGCGGGGCTCGTTGCACTGAAAGTGATTCTCTTGGCCGGAAGGGGAGGGAGGTCGGCGGATGCGTTCATCACCATAACATCATCCGCGGTTTGGTTCTCGAAAATCCTGAGCTTCGCCGCACGGTATTCTTGCATTCCCGGGTAGCGGTCCAGATGGTTCGGGCTGAGATTGAGCCACGCTGCGACTTTCGGGCGGAAGGTGCGGATCGTCTCCAGTTGAAAGGAACTGACCTCCAGAATCATTACATCCAGTTTGTGGCTCTGGCGAACCGCTCTTGCAAACGGGAGGCCGATATTCCCGCTCGCCATGGTCCGGACGCCGCAACCGCTGAGAATTTTTTCCGTGAGTTCGGTAGTGGTGGTTTTTCCGTTCGTGCCCGTGATTGCGACCACTGGGCAGGTGCATTCTTGAAAGGCGAGCTCCAGCTCTCCGATGAGAGGGATGTTTTTTTGCAGCACATTTTGCACGAGCGCAACGGCTGGATCGATTCCCGGGCTGAGCACGGCGAGGTCGTAGAGCGAGGGGTCCTCATCGGCTGATTTGCCAAGGAGAACGCGCATCCCGCGGCCCTCCATCTGAGCGGCCTTTTCGCGGATGCCTGGATTGTCCGAGGATTCGCAAATGGTCACATCGGCGCCCTCCTCAAGCAGCAAGGTGGCCGCAGCCTCGCCACTGTGGCCGAGACCGAGAACAACCGATTTTTTGCCGCTGTAGATCATTTCAACGCAGTTTCAAAGTGGCCAGACCGAGGAGGGCGAAGAGCACCGAGAGAATCCAAAATCGGACAATCACCGTGTTTTCCTTCCATCCGCTGAGTTCGAAGTGGTGGTGGATGGGGGACATCTTGAAAATGCGACGACCAGTTGTCTTGAAGCTGGCGACTTGGAGAATCACAGACATCGCCTCCATGACAAAAACACCGCCGACTATGACGAGCAGGAGTTCCTGTTTGCAGCAGATCGCCACGGCTCCGAGCATTCCACCGATCGCCAGCGAGCCAGTGTCGCCCATGAAGACGCGGGCTGGATGGGCGTTCCACCACAGGAATCCAAGGCAGGCTCCGAGCAGGGCGACGCAGAGGACGGCCAACTCTCCGGCATACGGCACAAATGGAACCTGAAGGTAGGTTGCCGTTTTGATGTTTCCGGCCACATAGACCAGCACGGCATAAGTCGCGGCCACAGTGGCGGTGCAACCGGTGGCCAACCCGTCAAGACCGTCCGTGAGGTTCACCGCATTCGATGTTCCCACGATGACCAGAAGATAGAAAATGAATGTCAGCACCCCCATGCCGAGGAGAAGCGGTTCCTTGAAGAAGGGAATGAAAAGTTGCTGGGCCGTGGCGGAGAGTTTCGGGTTTGTGAGGAAAAAGAGCGTGAATATTCCCGCGAGAAGGCACTGGAGCACAAACTTGAGACGGCTGCTGATGCCGTCCGAGCTCTTCTTGGTGACCTTCAACCAGTCGTCGTAAAAACCGATTCCGCCCAGAAAAACCGCGCTGAAAAGCACCAGCCAGACGAAGGGATTTTCGGGTTTCGCCCAAAGGATTGTCGAAATCACAATCGACCCAATCAATAGGAGGCCTCCCATGGTGGGTGTTCCTTTTTTCGAGCCGTGGAGTTCATGGAGCTTGTGCACCTCTGCAGCGGTGCGGATCGGTTGGCCGAACTTCAGGGAAATCAACTTCCGGATAACAAAGTTTCCAAAAACCACACTGATGAGAAACGCTGTGATGCCCGCGCAGATGGCCCGGAATGTGATATAGGAAAAAACATTCAGCGCCTTGAGGAGGTCGTTGCTAATGCCTTGTTTAGCGGCCCAGTCACTCAGTTCGGAAAGGTAGTAAAGCATCAGTTTTGGAGTTTTTGAAAAAGGGTTTCCATTCGTGCGGAGCGGCTGCCTTTGACGAGGACGAGATCCCCCGGGCGGGCGAGTTGGTCGAGGATTCGAGCTGCTGCGGAGGTGTCCTCGACCTCGTGGATGCGGCTGAATCCGAGTTCCCTTGCTGTAGCCGAGATGTTGCGAGCCTCAGGGCCGACGGTCACGAGGACATCGGCATACTTCACGGTCGCGCAGCCGACGCGTGAGTATCCTTCGGCGGCGTAGTCGCCCAGCTCCCCCATTTTACCGAGGACGGCAATGCGGCGACCCATGCAGGGACTAAAGCGGAGAGTGCTCAACGCGGCTTCCATGGAATCGGGGTTCGCGTTGTAGGAGTCGTCGAGGAAGGTGACTCCCTTGTGCATGCGTTGTTCCAGTCGGCCTCCGGCCAGTTCAGTGCGTGCAAGGCCTTTGACGGCGGATTCGAGCGGGACACCCAATTCCAGACCGGCCGCGATGGCCATGAGCGCATTCTGGACCATGTGCAATCCTTGAACGGGAATGGATGCTGCGGCGCTGAGTGTTTGGTCTGCGGAATGGAGGACAACTTTGAATGTGGTTCCGGTGTCGTTGGCGACAACTTCTGTGGCTGTCAGGTTCCCGCCTTTCAGGCCTGTTCGGATGACTTTTCCTTGGCAGCGTGCGGTGATCGAGTCGGTCTTGTCGTCCTCCGCAGAGAGAATGACGCTTCCGCTTGCCGGCACCGCTTCAGCCAGCATGCCTTTTTCCAAAGCGATGGCATCGCGGGTCTTCATGTATTCAATATGCGCGGTGCCGATATTGGTAATGATCGCGCAGTCCGGTTTGATGAGTGCCGCTAGCGGAGCGATTTCGCCTGGATGGTTCATGCCGACCTCCCACACAGCCGCCTTGTCGCTGGAACTTGCCGAAAGAATGGAAAGTGGCACGCCGATGTGGTTGTTCAGATTTCCCTGGGTCTTGACCACTTTGAATTTGCTGCCCAGCACAGCGGCCGCGAACTCCTTGGTGCTGGTTTTTCCGCTGCTGCCAGTGATGCCCAGAACTTTGAGATCGAGTTTTGCGCGCCACGCTGCAGCGAGATTGGTGAGGGCGGTGAGGCTGTTTTCTGCAAGGAGGACGGGAGCCGATCCTGCGAGTTTTTGGGCCTCTTCGGGTGAATCCAGAAGCACTGCGGCGGCTCCTTTTTCGATCGCCTGCGAGGCGAAGGCATTGCCATCGAAATTCTCTCCGCGCAGGCCGATGTAGAGATCTCCCGGACGGATCGTGCGGGTGTCCTTGTTGATGTTGGAAATCGTGACGCCGGTCGCATCGCCCAGCAACTTGGTGCCCGACATGGATGCGATTTCGAGGAGAGGAGTTTTGTCCATTTTTAAGACTCCGCTCCTTTCTTGTCCGTGATCGCCCTGTCCGCGACGGCCACATCGTCGAAGGGGATCTTGCTGTCGGCGAATTCTTGGAATTTTTCGTGTCCCTTGCCTGCTATGAGGACAATCCCGCCCGGACCCACGAGTTCAATGGCGCGGCGGATGGCCGCTTCGCGGTCGGTGATCTTCTCATGGGCGCGACCGCGCAGACCGGTCTGCATGTCCTTGAGGATGTCCTCGGGATTTTCGCTGCGCGGGTTGTCCGATGTGATGATGACATGGTCTGAGAGTTCCGCAGCGGCTGCGGCCATGAGCGGGCGTTTGGCGCGATCGCGGTCTCCGCCGCATCCGCAAACGGTGATGAGGTGGGAGGGATTCAACTCGCGCAAGGTGCGTAGGACATTTTTCAGGGCATCGTCGGTGTGCGCGTAATCCACAAAAACCTGGAAATTGCGCTTAGATGGAACGCGCTCAAGGCGTCCGGGGACTTGTGGGGCTGCTGCGAGCGCATTGATCGCCGCCCGCATTTCCACGCCGCATGTCACGGTCGCCGCAATAGCCGCAAGGGCGTTGTAAACATTGAACAAGCCGATGAGCGGTAGCCTGACGAGGTAGCTTTTTCCTCTGGCCTCCAAAGTGAATGTGGTGCCATTCATCTCCTGACGGACTGCAGATGCCCGGAATTCCGCATGAACGCTGCGGCCGAAGGTGAGAATTTTCAGCCGCTTTGAAAATTGATCGACCAGCCTCTGTCCGTAGCGGTCGTCCAGATTCACAATCGCCCGGCCCTTCTTGTTTTTCTGGCTTGCGAGAGCTTCGAAAAGCCCTGCTTTTGCCTCAAAGTAGGCATCCATCGACCCATGGTAATCGAGGTGGTCCTGAGTGAGGTTGGTAAAGGCTGCAGCATCAAATTCGATGTTTCGCACGCGGTTCTGCACGATCGCATGGCTGGAAACTTCCATGGCCACGGCGCGTCCTCCCGTCTCCCGGATTTCGGAGAGGATTTTTTGGATATCAATCGACTCCGGCGTTGTATGCGGGGCGGGGCGCTCCTCATCCGCGACGATGTATTTGATTGTTCCAATCAGTCCGCAGCGTTGTGAGGCATGCTCAAAAATATGGCGGATGAGGTAGGTCGTGGTTGTTTTGCCATTCGTGCCTGTGACTCCCACGCACTTGAGCGCGCGGTCGGGGTGTCCAAAAAACGCGCCGCCAATATCGGCCATGGCCGCCCGGGCGTTTGGAACAACCACAATCGGGCAGGGGCTGTTCGGAATTTCCTTCTCCGAAATGGCAACGGTAGCTCCCCTCTCGGCGGCTTGTTTTATGTATGCGGCACCATCCGAGTTTTTTCCTGGGAGTGCGAAGAAAAGCGAGCCCGGAACGGCCTGTCGGGAGTCGAAGCAAAGTGTCGTGATCTCCGGGTCAGCCAGACCCGGTGCGATTCCCGATGATTGAAGAAGGTTTCTCAGATTCATCGGATCAGTTGCTGCGCTCCTCTGTAGTTGATGTGCTGGCTATCGGGGCGGGTTGAAGAGCAATGGGCGGCATGGTCGGCGTAAGATCCAGATGCCGTGCGGCGCGCTCCGCGATGCGGGAAAAAATCGGTGCGGCCACCAAGCCACCGTAGTTCAGGTTCGAAGCGATCTTCGCGTCGTCCACCATGACGAGGAGCACGAATTTAGGATCCTCTGCCGGCATGTATCCCACAAAAGAAACAACATACTTTCCGGCGGCATACCCTCCGTGCGGGCTCACTTTTTGCGCGGTGCCGGTCTTTCCAGCGACTTGGAAGCCGTTGACCCTTGCAAAGGCGGCAGTGCCTCCGGGTTCGGTGACTCCGATGAGCGCCTGGGACACATAGTGGGCTGTTTTTTCCGGAACCACCTTGCGCATGACGGTCGGTTCCTTTTTTCTGATGACCTCGCCATTTTCCTTTTCGATGGATTGGACGATTCGGGGAGCCATGAGATCGCCGCCGTTGGCTATGACGGACATGGCCATGGTGATTTGGAGTGGCGTCACGGAGACCGCGTGGCCCATGGGCATGCGGGTGATGGTGAGTTTGTCCCAGCGGGTCGGGGGATGCACGAGTCCGGGGATTTCTCCTGGCAACTCGATTCCGAGGCGTTCTCCAAATCCGAAGCGGCGGACATACTCGTAGAATTTGTCTCCACCCATCATGAGGGCCATCTTGGCGGAACCGATGTTCGAGGATTTCACGAGAATCTCATGGACCTCCATGTGTCCGTAGCCGTGGTGGTCCTTGAGGATGTGGCCTCCGTAGGCGAAGCGTCCGTTTTCGCAAAAGATGGTTGTTTTTTCATTGATGGTGCCCTCATTGAGCGCGCCTGAGGCAACGACG
>JBIKUM010000319.1:0-3392 GCA_044347585.1 Terrimicrobiaceae bacterium | reverse complement strand
GCGAGGTGCTGCACATCTGCCAGAACCGGGAGCGGGAAAAAAACTTCCTCCAAGCGAATGGATTCCCTTGCGCGCCTTTCCGCGTGGTGGACTCCCCATCCAGCCTGCGCCAGGCGCTTGCTGAAATCGGCACGCCTGCGGTGCTGAAGACAGCGGATTTTGGTTACGATGGAAAAGGACAGGTCAAACTCACAGGCGAGGTCGATGCGGAGGCAGTTTGGAGCAAATTCGGAGCGCCACGAGGTGTGCTTGAAAAATGGATTCCCTTCCAAGCGGAGCTTTCCGTCGTCTGCGCCAGAGGCTTGGATGGCACCATTGCCGCATTTCCTGCGTCAGAGAACATCCACACCAACCACATTCTCGACCTCTCGATCGTCCCAGCCCGCTTCTCGGCAGCGGTCCTTCACAAGGCTGAAACCATAGCCTCCGAAATCACCCGCAAACTCGATGTGATCGGCCTCCTTGCCGTGGAGTTCTTTTTGACAACCGATGGCGAGCTTCTGGTGAATGAACTCGCTCCCCGCCCGCACAACTCGGGGCACTTCACTTTCGACGCCTGCGTGACCAGCCAGTTTGAGCAACAACTGCGCGCTGTGTGCGGACTGCCACTCGGATCTCCCGAGCTTCTGAAACCGGTTGTGATGTGGAATATTCTGGGCGACCTTTGGAAAAACGGGACGCCGGATTGGACGGCCGTTTTGCGAGATCCTCGAGCCAAGTTCCACCTCTATGGAAAATCCGAGGCTCGGCCAGGCAGAAAGATGGGTCATGTGTGCCTCATGGCCGAGACGATCGAGGAGGCCTTGGCTGGGATCGAAAAACTGAAAACCACTGTTTCGCCGAAAGCCTGAGACTCAGGCAGAGGCGCCGATTTTTTCAAGAAGCCGGGGAATGTCGATGTGGCGAGCCACGAGATCCTGGACGCTTTCGATCTTATGGGTGTCGCCCGGTTGGATTTTGATGGTGAGGGAGAGGATGCGCTGCGCGATGGTGTAGCTGTCCATCGCCGAGAAAACGACAGGCAGCTTGGTTTTTTCGAGCATTTCGAGCAGGGATGGATGGGGCTTGAAATCATCCGAAAGGATCAATCCGCAAAGTTTTTTGGGACTCTGGGAGGAAACCTCAGAAATGGCGGCGAGAACAATATCTTCGCGGTCACCCGGAACAATGAGCAGCGTGCCGTCGGCAAGTTTGCGACTGATATTGGCCGAACTGACAGAGCCCATGACGACATTCGATGCCTGATTTCGGGCGAAACGCGCATTGCAGTGGAATGTGCCGCGAATTGTCTCCGCGATTTGCAGGAGGGACGGCTCGGCGAGCATTTTCTGCACTGGCATGACGCCGAGAAGCTCGAGTCCGAGCCTCGCAAAACCACGACGGGCAAAATCCGTCGTCTGCTCCATTTTGCCAGCCAGAACCTTGTTCATGACGACGCCGACCACCTCCACACCTTCGCGTTCGAAGAGGGCTTTATTGAGAGCGCCCTCGTCGATCGGGAGACCAATCCCGCCCGGCACCACGAGCAGAACCTTGCTCGATAGAATCCGCGCCACAGTGGCATTCGAAAGATCGAAAACCGAACCCACACCGGCATGACCACTGCCTTCAATAATGGTGAAATCCTTTTCCCAACTTGCGCGATCGAACGAACGCTGGATGCGCCTCACGAGCGTGTCGTGGTTCGCCTCGTTGATGTAGCGGCGGGTGAATTCCGGCTCGATGGTGATAGGGCTCATGTCCTCAATAGGCACGAGCGTTTCGTAGACACTCTTCATGAGGAGGCTGTCCTCGTCGATCCGGCGTCCATCGACATCTGTGAAACGCTGCCCCACAGGCTTGATGTAGCCAATGCGGGGGAACTTTTGCCTCAAAGCGGAATAAAGCCCAAGGGATGTCGTGGTCTTGCCGGTATCCTGCTCGGTGGCGGCAATGAAAATGCGGGGAGTGACCGTATTCACCGTCTCAATCCGCGTCCTCGTCTGGCGGATAAAGTTTGCGATATTCGATGGCTTGTAGGGCGACAATCGCAGCCATGCAGAGAATCTCCTCGGCGGAGGCTCCGCGAGGGAGGTCGGCGGCCGGGCGGGTGAATCCCATAAAAATCTGCCCGTAGGTGTTGGAGTCCGCAAAAAGACGGGTCAGCTTGACGGCGATATTGCCGCTGTTGAGGTCGGGGAAGATCAGAACATTCGCCCGTCCGCCCACATGGCTTTCGCCGATCTTGATCTCAGCGAAGGCTGGTTCGAGGGCGGCATCCGCCTGCATCTCGCCATCAATCGTCATGTCAGCGCCGGACTTTTCCGCGATGTGGCGGGCGAGAGCCACGGCTCCGGCGACTTTTTCGGTGGATGCCGTGCGGGCGCTGCCTTTGGTGGAAAAGCTCAGCAGGGCAATGCGCGGGCGGTGACCGAAAACCTGTCGCGCCAGCAATCCCGCTTGGACGGTGATGCTGGCGAGTTGAGACATCGTGGGATCAGGCACCACGCCGGTGTCGGCGAAAAACAAGACACCATCATCGCCATAGGGACGGTTGTGGAGTTCAACAATCGTGCAGGATGAGATCACATCCGCAAAAGGCAGTGGCTTCACCAAATGAAGCATCGGCCGCAGCAAGGCGCCTCCAGAGGCGCTGGCTCCACCGGCAAGGGCATCGGCCAAGCCGTATTGAACCATCATGGCCGCAAAATAATTCGGCCGGACCATAAGCGCGCGGCTGTCCTTCAACTCCACCTTGCGGTAACGCTCGATGCGCTCCAGGCGGCGGCAGAACACAGGAAGCTCGGAGGATTTCTCGGGATTGATAATCGCCACATGGTCGAGGCTGATGGATTCCCGCTGGGCGATTTCCTGAATCACTTCACGCCGTCCGAGCAGGATCGGTATGCCGAGTTGACTCTGGTAAAAAAGCTCCGCCGCCTTTATCACACGGGGCAATTCACCGTCCGGAAAAACAACCCGCTTGGGATGTTTCCTGACCTTTTCAAAAATTGATTCAATAAACCTCATGCCCTCTGCGATGGATTCCAAACTGACGAAGAATGCCGGTCGAGACAAGGAGAACATCCACCCTCAAGGCTTCCTGAAGGCGCGCGGGCGGGCCGTCAATTTACAGCGCAGGCCGCTCATCATGGGGATTTTGAATATCAACGACGATTCATTTTCCTCGGATGGAAAAATCGACACCGACTGGGCGCTATCCCGCGCCGTGGAGATGGTCGCCGAGGGCGCGGACATCATCGATGTGGGCGGCGAAAGTGCCCGGACGAACAGGGAGGCGATCAGCGAGGAGGAGGAACTCCGGCGCGTCAGGCCGTTTCTTGAGAGATTCCAAGACGCCATGAAAAAGGCCACCCCCCGTGGTGAGAGTGAGCTTTGTCCCCCGCTCCTGT
>JBIKUM010000218.1:0-5221 GCA_044347585.1 Terrimicrobiaceae bacterium | reverse complement strand
GGCTTCGATATTCTGAACGACATGAGCGCCCTCTCCGACGCAACGAATGCACGACTCTGCTCACGCATCGGAGCTGCCCTTCTCATCATGCACTCGCGCGGCGAGCCCAAGGTGAGGCACACGCATGTGACCTACCCGGATGTCATGGGCGAGCTGCTGGAATTCTTTGAACAAAAAACTGCTCTGGCCATCGAGGCAGGCATTCCTCGCGAGTCGTTAATCCTGGATCCTGGGATCGATTTTGCAAAGCAGGTGGATGACAACCTCCGCATCTTCCGCGAACTCGGCAGGCTCACAGCGAAAGGGTTTCCCGTCCTATTGCCCGTCTCCCGCAAGAGCGTGATCGGGCGTGTTCTGGGAATCGAAAAACCGGCTGAGCGTGATGCGGGAACAATTGCCTGCATCGTGGCGGGCACGCTTCGCGGCGCGTCCATTTTCCGCGTGCACAATGTCTCTGCAGCATGGTTCGCGATTCGCGCAGTGGAGGCCTTGAAATGAGAAATGCCGTTCTGCTGTGCCTCCGAGTTGGGCTGGCGGGGCTGTTTTTTTATGCCGGCGCTGTGAAGGCCGGCGCGAGTCAGGAATTCGCCATTGCACTGATGCCCTTCACATTCGTTCCTCCTGACTGGACGATGCCACTCGCGCTTGCTCTGGCTTGGATGGAAATTTTCGCCGCGATTTTTCTCCTCCTGCCTCGGGTTTTTCCTCTCGGGGCCGCCTTGGTCTGCGGGTTGTGCGTCCTGTTTATCGGCGTTCTCTCCTGGGCACTGTGGAATGGCATTATTGTAAGCTGCGGTTGCTTCGGAGCGGATGATTCACCATCCGCTTGGAAAATGCTTTTGGCCATCGGCCGCGATATCTTTCTCCTAGGCGCAGCCGTAGCCATCCTGGTGTTGCCCCGCATTGGGAAGAACACCTGAGCATACCGCCGCTTGCCTGAGGGCGAGCGAATGTTAATTTCCACCTGTGAACAAGTCCGCCATCCCTGTGCAGATCCGCGCGCTCATTCCCACGAATGCGGGAACAGCCGTGTTTCTGGGAAACGATGAAAAAATCTTCACCATCTACATCGACCAGGGCATTGGCGCGGCAATCAGCCTCTACCTGAACAGCACCCAGAAGGAACGCCCCCTCACACACGATCTCCTCGCAAATGTCCTCACCTCGTTCGGCGCAAAGGTCGAACGGATTGTCATCAATGATTTTCGCAACGGCATCTACTACGGGCGATTGATCATCACGGCGGAGAACGAACTCCAGCAGCGCAAGATCATTGAACTCGACGCCCGCTCCAGTGATTGCATGGCCATGGCCGCGCTTCAAAAGTCGCCGATCTATGTCAGCGGCGTCGTCTGGGATGAGGTGGAGGATATGACGCCCCTCCTCGAGCGGCTCCAGCAGGGCGAAGGCGGAGAGGGCGCTGAAGGCGGGGCAGAAAAAGAGGAGGAATAACAGAATCCGCCCACCCGTGTCCGGCGGCTGATTTCAAAAATCAACTGCCGGTGCCAATGTAGCGGGCGCGGTAGCCGCCAAAATCCCCCATCTCACCAACTGGCGGCACCGAGCGCATGTCGTAAACGGTGTCGCTGACGATTGTGCCGCTATGAATGTCATAGACCATGACCTGCGCCTTGCCTTGGGTGCGGAAATCCTCGGTGCGAACGGCAATGAAGCGGACGGATTTTTTGGAATACTCGCCGGTGCGTGCCACATAGTCCCTCGCGCGATCCTCGGCGACTTGGCGCTGACGCTTGGTCGCTTGATTTCGAGAGATCAAATAAGCACCGCCACCGGCGGCTAGGGCGGCTCCGGCTGTCACAGGAATGGTCACGGCGGGATTCACGCCTGTGAGCGCGAGCGGGAGGCCGACTGCAAGCCCCGTGGCCACGCCTGCAACGGCGGCGTTCTCACCGGGCGTGAGATTGGAGCAACCACTCAGGGCGATCGATGCAGCTACGGGTAGACAAACCAAACGAATCGGCATGGATGAAAATTTCATACGGGAGAAAAATTAGGCACGGATTTTTGAAAAACAAGTGCGGTCATGTTCTTAAGTCGCGCTTGATCTCGCTTGTAGGAACTCGCCGCTTGCGGCAAACGGCGTTTCGTTGATTAATGAAGGGGTCTTCGCCAATCCACCGCATGGGTTTTTCCAATTTCTTCAATCAAGCCATCACCAGCAAATCGCCCACCCTGCGGGCCTTTGAATCCCTGCTGGAGCCGATGAACGATGCCGGACTCGAGTCCCTCGCCGGGCGTTCGGCAGCTGTGACGCGAAGACACTTCGGCCGCACGATGAGGCTCTTCGCCCCGCTCTACCTCTCGAACGAATGCATCAACTCCTGCGCCTACTGTGGATTTTCCCGTGAGAATGCCATCCAGCGTGTGACACTCGAGATCGAGCAGGTCGCCGCTGAGGCGCGGCATCTCACCGAGGAGGGCTTTCGCAACATCCTGCTCGTTGCGGGCGAACATCCGAAATTTGTCTCTGGCCCCTATCTGGAAATGTGTGTGGCGCGCCTGCGTCCGCTTGTTCCTGCGCTCTCAATCGAAGTCGCGCCAATGGAGACCTCCGACTACCTGCCGATTGTCCGAGCCGGCGCCGAGGGGCTTGTGGTTTATCAAGAAACATACCATCGCGAAACCTATCCGAAGGTTCACCTCGCAGGGCCCAAGAAGGATTTCGATTGGCGTCTGGATTGCCCCGAGCGGGGATACGACGCGGGGTTCCGCCGCCTCGGTGTGGGAGCGCTTTTTGGATTGGCCGATTGGCGCTACGAGGCTGTGGCGCTTGCCGCACACCTGGAATACCTCCAGCGCGTTTGTTGGAAGGCCCAACTCACAGTCAGCATGCCGCGACTTCGCCCCGCTGCTGGAGAATTCGAACCGACACATCCCCTCCCAGACCGCGAGTTTATCCAACTCCTCTGCGCGCTGCGTGTCACATTTCCAGCGATTGGCATTGTCTTGAGCACACGCGAACCCGCTCCCCTGCGCGACCTCATCGCACCACTCGGCGTGACCATGATGAGCGCCGGCAGCCATACCGAACCCGGTGGCTACACGGGCCAGGGCCGCGAGGCACTTCATCTCACCGTGAAGGGCAAAATTGTGCCTGATAGCGGGGCAGAAACGGCCACGGAACAGTTCTCCATCTCCGACGACCGGGATCCCCGCACAGTCCAAAGCGTCCTTCATCGCATGGGGCTCGAACCCGTCTGGAAAGATTGGGACGAAGCAATTCTTAGCGCGGTATGAACATTCTGATCAATGGCGAGACGCGCCAATTCGACGAGTCAAAAACCATCACTGGCCTCGTTGCCGACCTTGGTCTTGAACCAAAGATGGTCCTCATCGAGCACAATGGCACTGCACTTCACCGCAGCGAATGGACCGCCTGCCTCCTCTCGGAAGGCGACCGCATCGAGATCCTTCAGGTTGCCGCCGGCGGGTAATCCAAAAGCGCGGTAGCCAACCCGCGCTTATCCGCGACTTCCGTGAGCGTCTCATCGGGAAGGAGGATTCCAAACCCCTCGCCATAGGCCGCGCCATTCACGACGCAGGCATCGGTGCGGCACTCGCGAATTTGCGCCGCCCCTTTTGCAAGAACCGCAGGCCTGTCGCCGTCCAACTCGTATTTCCATCCCACGATGAACGCCCCAGGAAACCACTCCCGCAAACGGGGCAGGATTTTTGGAGCAGGCTCAAGGTGCAGGGTGAGCGCCCCGTCGCGCGTGGGGATTTTTTTCATCCCAGCAGCACCTTCGATGGATGCGACCTGAAAATCACAGAGTGCGGCAGCGTGAAAAATCGCATTCGGCGCGGCAGGCAGGCGTTGAAAAAAGGCGGCCAGCGAGTCGTTTGTCGAAAACACACGGACATCGACACCTTCGGGAGCAGGGAATGTGCTACCCTCCCCGCGCAGGCAAATCACATCCCAACCCGCCTCCAGAAAGGCTCGGGAGAGAATCGAGCCGATTTCAGCTGTCGCAAAATTCGTAATGCGCCGCACCGAGTCGATCGGCGCAGAAGCCGGACCGCAGGTAACAACAGCCAGTGGCTTAGTCGAATTAAGCGAGGACGAGAGCATCAGGCTGTGAGTATTTTAAAACCTCTGTGCTCTCTGTGTCGCCTGTGGTCAATCCCGACTCAATGCCGGAAATGACGCGTTCCCGTGAAGACCATGGCAACGCCTTTTTCATTGGCGGCCTGGATGACCTCGGGATCACGCACCGATCCACCTGGCTGGATGGCTGCCGTGGCTCCAGCCTCGGCGGCTGCGAGGAGTCCGTCGGGAAACGGGAAAAACGCATCACTGCAAACGACGCTGCCTTTAAGAGAGAGTCCGGCTTCTTGAGCCTTCCACACGGCGATGCGCGAGGAATCCACACGCGACATCTGACCTGCGCCGATACCCAAAGTGCGGTCAGGGCCGGCATAGACGATGGCGTTGGATTTGACATGTTTCACAATCTTCCAGCCGAATTCCATCGCCTCGATCTCGGCCTTGGTCGGCGGGCGTGTGGTGACGACTTTGTGCTCGAGCTCCGGGATTTCGGCTGTGTCAGAGTCCTGAACGAGCAAACCTCCCAGCACACTGCGGATGTCGCGTCCACTTTGGGTGAGCGGCTTGAGCACGCGCATGAGGCGGAGATTTTTCTTCTTCTGAAGCAGCGAGCGGGCCTCGGAATCGAACTCGGGGGCGATGATGACCTCGCTGAAAATTTCGCAGATCGCCTTGGCCAGCGCGAGGGTGATCGGCTGGTTGCAAATGATGATGCCACCGAATGGAGCCTGCTTGTCAGTGGCGAAGGCCTTTTCCCAAGCCTCGCGCAGATCGGGATCACTACCGACACCACAAGGGTTCGTGTGTTTCAGAATGGCAACCGTCGGTTTGCTGAATTCGGAAATGAGGCCGGCGGCGGCGCTGATATCCAGAATGTTATTATAGGAGAGTTCTTTTCCGTGGAGCTTCTCAAAATACGAACCGAATTCGCCGTAGAGTTCGGCTTGCTGATGCGGATTCTCACCGTAGCGGAGGCGCATTTCGAGCGGGTAATCGATGCTGAATCGACCGCAGGTCTGCTGCTCGCGATTGAGGAAGGAGGAAATCATCCCGTCGTAGTGCGATGTCGTGGCAAAGGCCTTGATCGCCATCCGCTCGCGCAGGACCAGCGTCGTGCCGCCATTTTCTTCCTTCATATCGGCCAACACAGCCGCG
>JBIKUM010000109.1:0-8658 GCA_044347585.1 Terrimicrobiaceae bacterium | reverse complement strand
TGCCGAAATCCGGAATGGAAATAGCTTCGTGCCCATGTCGACAACACTCAGCCCGGTTGCCTACGATGCGAAGATTGAGGGAAATGTGATCTTCACACAGGTGGATGCCGCTATTAACTGGATGCGCAGCAATTCTCTTTGGCCGATGCCTATGGGGCTGGCCTGTTGTGCAATTGAACTCATGGCCGCCTCGTCCGCACGCTTCGACATCTCCCGCTTCGGTGCGGAGGTGATGCGTTTTTCGCCCCGTCAGGCTGATGTCATGATCGTCGCAGGCACGGTGACTTACAAAATGGCCCTCGCTGTGAAGCGCATCTGGGATCAGATGCCCGAGCCGAAATGGTGCATCGCCATGGGCGCCTGCGCCTCGTCCGGTGGCATGTATCGCAGTTATGCGGTTCTGCAGGGTATTGACCATTTGATTCCGGTGGATGTCTACATTTCCGGTTGCCCTCCACGCCCCGAGGCATTGTTGGACGGTCTCATGCGCCTTCAGAAAAAAATCATGGGCGAGCATTCGCTGGCTGATCAGAAAAAGGAATTGCTGGAGAATATATGACATCCGACGAAATGTCCAACAAGCTGCGCGAGGCTTTCCCCGCAGCCGTTATAGACCAATCCCGTTTTCGCGACGAGAGCACGCTCCGCATTCAAGCCTCCGCCCTGCGCGAGGTCTGCTTGCACGCACGCGACACGCTCGGGTTTAGCTACCTCATCGATGTCTCAAGCGTCGACCACTTTGGAAACGAACCCCGCTACGAGGTCGTTTACGAGCTCTACTCGATGAAAGACTGCGTCCACCTGCGCCTTAAAATTTCCGTCAGTGAGGACGACTGCACCGTTCCCACCGTCTCGGATATCTGGCCAACGGCGGATTGGCACGAGCGCGAGGTCTATGATATGATGGGTATCCAATTTTCGGATCACCCCGATCTGCGCCGTATCCTCATGTGGGACGGATATCCCTACCACCCCCTCCGAAAAGACTTCCCGCTCCAGGGCAAGCACAGCGACCTTCCCGGTGTCGCCTTCACCGAGCCTGCGCCACTCGCAGGCGGACCATTTGTCACCGTGCCTACTGATGGCACCACCCAGGTGCGTGAACCCCGGGCGCGCCATACTGGAGATCTTGTGCCGCCTGAAAAATTCATCGCGGAACCTTGATCGCCGAAGCGAAAGCCCTTGAGGATTTGGTTGGCAAGCTTGCGGCCTGCGACCGTATAGCCATCGATACCGAGGCGGACAGTCTTCACTGCTACTTTGAAAAGGTCTGCCTGATCCAAATCAGCGGCGGTCCTGATCATGTCCTTGTCGATCCGCTCTCGGAGATTGATCTGCAGCCACTCTACGATCTCGTTTGTTCGCGGCGCCTTGTTTTTCACGGCGCGGACTACGACCTTCGTCTGCTGCGTCGGACTGGAAATTTCGAGCCGGTGGATCTTTTCGACACCATGATCGCCGCTCGCCTCGTGGGAAAGACCGCATTCGGTCTCGCCGCGCTGGTGAAGGAATACTTCGGCATCGAGTTATCCAAAGCCTCCCAAAAGGCCAACTGGGCCATTCGTCCCCTCCCGCAGGAGATGCTCGAATACGCCATCAACGACACGAGGTATCTGCTCGAAATTGCCGATATCCTCGAGAGTGACCTCCGCAACATGGGAAGGCTTGATTGGTTTCTGGAATCCCGCGACCGCATGATCGCCTCCGCGCGTGAGGTCAAGGAACGGGATGAAAGCACTGTCTGGCGCATCACGGGTTCCTCCGCGATCTCGCCCCGCGCTCAAGCCGTTCTTCGCATCCTCTGGTTCTGGCGCGATGCGGAGGCCCGCGCATGGGACCGCCCGCCCTTCCATGTCATCGGTAACGACGACATGCTCCGCGTTGCGGAAAAAGTCGCCAACGGCGGCTCATTCTCTGTGCCTCGTATGAACGGCAGGCGTCGCAAGAGCTTTGAAGTTGTCACCGCCCTCGCCATGCAGATTCCCGAAAAGGAGTGGCCCAAGATCGAAAAGGTTCGCCGCAAGCGTCCTTCCCGCGAGCAACTCGACCGCTTCGAGGATCTCAAAAAAATCCGCGACCGCGTGGCCGCTGAGCTTCATCTCGACTCGTCCATCATCGCTCCGCGCGCCGCGTTGGATGCCACGGCGACCGATCTTTCCTCCTCCGCGCTTATGAATTGGCAGCGCCAGCTTCTGGGGCTTCCTGCCATATCTGCTTCGGTGCCCGTTTGAATCAATCAACACCGTCTGGGCCCATGAAAGCGCACGCACCCGACATCATCGATCTCGCCCTTGAGGAGGACATAGGGGCGGGGGATATCACCGCGAAATGGTTCACCCTGCCGGAATCACAGGCATCTGCTGAAATCGTAGCCCGCGAGTCCGCCTGTCTGGCTGGTATTCAGATCGCAGCAGAGGTTTTCCATCGCGTTGATCCAGCACTCGATGTCCAAATCAAAAAGCCCGATGGCACAGGACTCGAAAAAGGTGACATTGTCCTCACGGTTCAAGGCAGCTCGGCTTCGATTCTCACCGCCGAACGCACTGCGCTGAATTTCGTCCAGCGCCTCAGCGGCGTCGCCACCATGGCCCGCCGCTATGTCGAAGCCGTCCGTGGCACAAGGGCGGTTATCCTCGATACCCGCAAAACCACTCCCGGACTCCGCCTCTTGGAAAAAGCCGCAGTCACCGCCGGAGGAGCGCGCAATCACAGAATTGGTCTCCATGACATGTTCATGGTGAAAGACAATCACCTCGCAGCGGGACTTGATCTGGAAACCCTCCAGAAAATGATCACAACCGCCCAGGCCGCCAACCCCGGCGTTCGCGTCGAGCTCGAAGCCGACACTCTTCAACAGGTGCAAAGTTTTTTCCGCCTGCAAGGAGTCGATGTCATCCTCCTCGATAACATGAGCCTCGAAGACATGCGTGAAGCCGTTCGTCTTTGCCCCGAAAACATCCAACTCGAAGCCAGTGGTGGCGTGAACCTCGCAAGCGTCCGCCAGATCGCCGAAACAGGCGTCCACCTGATCTCTGTTGGTTCGATCACTCACTCCGCGCCAGTCATTGATCTCGCCCTCGACTTCCAGTCGGCCTCCCACCGATAAAAGACGGCGCAGTCTCAGTATTGGAATCCTCATCACCTACAAAGAAGGCTGGTCTGGAGGCTCGGTCACCCGCAAAATCTGCCCAAGCTCATGATCAACCCCATCCTTCCCCTCCTGGCCTCAAGCGCCTCTCCAAATCCCATGTCCACATTGGACATCGTTCTCTTTCTCGCATTCGTCATCGGCGTGGTGGCCCTCGGCATCTACCAAGGCGAAAAATCAACGGCCGATAACCAAGACTCCGGCGGAGCAGCCGGATATTTCCTCGCGGGGAGGGGACTCACCTGGTGGCTCGTTGGCTT
This sequence comes from Terrimicrobiaceae bacterium, assembly GCA_044347585.1. Taxonomy (GTDB): domain Bacteria; phylum Verrucomicrobiota; class Verrucomicrobiia; order Chthoniobacterales; family Terrimicrobiaceae; genus UBA967. The sequence continues at coordinate 5,250 of JBIKUM010000109.1, read as the reverse complement.
CTCGCTCATCGCGGCAAACATCTCGACCGAGCAATTTGTTGGAATGTCGGGGGCGGCTGCGGATTGGCTTGGAATGGCGATCGCCTCGTATGAATGGATGGCGGCCATCACTCTTGTTGTGGTGGCTTTCGTCTTCCTGCCGAAGCTCCTGCGCTGCGGCATCTACACCATTCCCGAGTTTCTTGAGTATCGCTACGGTCCGTTCTCGCGCCTCGTCATGGCGCTCGCAAGTTTAGTCATCCTGGTGGGTGTGCCGACCGCATCCGTCATCTACTCCGGCGCCAAGGTCGTTTCGGTTTTCTTCCAAGGCCAATCGCTCCTCGGCCTCGATTTCGGATCGGTCACAGTCGGTTGCTGGGTCATCGGCATCTCGGCCGCCATCTATGTGCTTGTAGGCGGTCTCAAGGCCTGCGCATGGACGGACCTGATCTGGGGCGCCTCGCTCATTCTTGGCGGGGCGGTCGTGATGTGGCTCGCCTTTGCCGCCCTGGAAAAAGCCGACCCCTCCGCACTCATTGCCACCAAGGTCGCAAACTCCTCGGCAACCGTGCAGGACCTCGAAAACGCCGGAGCTTGGGAGAGGTTCCAGCTCCTCAATGCCGGCAAGGATGGCGAGGCGAAGGCCATGCCGGGCGAAAACCTCTCAGGCGGCAAACTCCACATGATCCGTCCTGCCAGCGATCCAAGCATTCCATGGACCGCGCTTCTCATCGGGCTCTGGATCCCAAACTTTTTCTACTGGGGCCTGAACCAATACATCGTCCAACGCACGCTGGGCTCAAAATCCCTCGCCGAGGGCCAGCGGGGCATCGTCTTCGCGGCTGCGCTGAAACTTCTCATACCCTTCATTGTCGTAATCCCGGGCATCCTTTGTTTTAATCTCTTCAGCGGCGAACTCCGCTCCGAGGCTGCGCGCAAAAATGAAAGCGCCCTCTCGGCCGTCCAGTCCGGCAGTCGCCTCGTTTATCCCTTCACGGAAAACTTCGCGCTCACTGAGCCAGCGAAAGCGGCGGATGTTCTTCGCCACAACGCCTCGGTCATTGGCAAAAACATCGACCTTCCTGCGGGCGCCGGAGCGCCCGAACTCTTCGCCGCAAACAACGCCCTGCTCACCACAGGCGCTCCGCAGGGCACCAAGCTGATCGGCTACGATTACGACTCCGCCTTTCCCACGCTCCTCCGCGAATTGCTCAAGCCGGGCATCACATGGTTTGTGCTCGCGGCCATCTTCGGAGCCGTCGTCTCATCACTCGCTTCGATGCTGAACTCCGCCGCGACCATTGCGACGATGGACCTCTACAACAAGGTCCACAAAAACGCCTCGCAATCCGCCCTCGTGCTCGCCGGGCGTGGCTTCACCCTACTCTTTGTTCTCATCGCCTGCCTCATCGCCCCGAGCCTGTCGAACCCCGCATTCGGCGGCATTTTTAATTTCATCCAAGAGTTTCAAGGATTCATCAGCCCGGGCATCCTCGCCGTCTACCTCTTCGGGTTTCTCGTTCCCCGGGCACCTCGCTACCTCGGTTGGCTTGGTATTGTGATCAATGTCGCGCTCTATGGCGGGTTGAAATGGTTTCTGGCGCCCGAGATGGCGTTCCTCAACCGCATGGCCGTCTGCTTTGGCGTTGTGGTCCTCGTTCTTGGAGCCATTACTTTCCTCAAGCCCATGGCAAAGCCAGTCGTTCTGCCGACGACGGATTTGATTCAACTCGAATCCTCGCGCTCCGCAAAAATCATCGGCATCGGTATCGTCGTCCTGACCCTCTGCCTCTACGCCCTGTTCTGGTAGTGCGTTTTCATCTGGGTGCATGGGTATTTCGCCTCATCGTAAATCTTCCTGCGGGCGGTTAGGGTCTGGATGCGGTTGGTGGTGGCCCCATATTGCCGTCTCGATTGTATGCGGCTCACAAGGGGAGCCATCAACCGCACTTTTCATTCCGGGGCCTCGTCCACAGCGGGTTGGCGCTCGATGCTTTTCTTGAAGTGGGTGATTAACCCATTCCATTTGCACGAGGTTTGCATCGACTTCACAGCGGCGGGCGTAGTAGTAATCAGCCGCACCCAACCCATGATTAAATCATCCGCCTCTTCCACACGATCCGGTCCATGCCCGGCCCATCTGTGGATTTTTTCATCCATAGGAAAGAAAACCATCGTAGCAGTCACCGGCATTTTGCTGGTGCTTTTTGTGATCGGCCACCTCATCGGAAATCTCACCGTTTTTCTCGGCCCAGATGCCTTGAACTCCTATGCCGAGAAGCTTCACAGTCTCGGTCCGATCCTATGGGTCGTGCGCCTTGCTTTGTTGGCCGTGGTGGGACTGCACATCTATTTCACGATGCTTCTCTGGAAGGAAAACCAGAAGGCCCGCCCTAAAAAATACATCGCCTCCAATCCCATCGGCACAACCGTCTTCGCCCGCACGATGCGCTTGAGCGGAATCATCGTTCTGGCCTTTGTGGTGTTCCATCTCGCCCATTTCACCGCGCGGGTGGTGGATCCCTCGTTCCAGACCATGACCACAACACTCGACGGTCGCCAGGTCCACAATGTGTATGGGATGGTCGTGAAAGGCTTCAGCAATGTGCCCGTGGTAGCCATCTATGTGGTCGGCCTCTTCCTCCTTACTTCCCACCTGAGCCATGGACTCAGCAGCCTCTTCCAGACATTGGGTATCACCAATACCCGTATTCGCAAAAACTATGAACTCGCCGGTCGCACCATCGCCTGGCTTTTGTTCCTCGGTTATGTCTCGATCCCAATAGGCATCCTCGCCTTTGGACTTGGAAAAGGAGCCGCACAATGACACTCGACCCCAACATCCCCGCTGGTCCTCTCGACAAGAAGTGGACCAATTACAAAAACAACGCGAAGCTCGTCAGCCCCGCCAACAAGCGGAAGTTCGAGCTCATCATTGTCGGATCCGGTCTCGCCGGCGCCTCTGCCGCTGCCACGCTGGCCGAGCAGGGCTACAAAGTGAAATGCTTCTGCTACCAGGACAGTCCCCGCCGCGCCCACTCGATCGCCGCGCAGGGTGGCATCAATGCCGCAAAAAATTACCAGAATGACGGCGACAGCGTTTACCGCCTCTTCTACGACACGATCAAAGGCGGCGATTTTCGTGCCCGCGAGGCCAATGTGCATCGCCTTGCCGAAGTGAGTAGCTCGATCATCGACCAGTGCGTCGCTCAAGGAGTTCCCTTCGCCCGTGAGTATGGCGGACTGCTCGACAACCGCTCTTTCGGCGGCGCTCAAGTGTCGCGCACCTTCTACGCCCGCGGACAGACTGGTCAGCAGCTGCTTCTCGGTGCCTACGCCGGCCTCAGCCACCAGATTGCTCTAGGCTCTGTAAAAATGTTTCCGCGCACGGAAATGCTCGACCTCGTGTTGGTCGATGGCCACGCGAAGGGAATCATCGTCCGCGATCTGAATACGGGTGAAATCACCAGCCATGCGGCCGATGCCGTCCTGCTCTGCACCGGCGGTTACGGCAATGTCTTCTACCTCTCGACAAATGCCCGGGGTTGCAATGTCACAGCCACCTTCCGCGCCCACAAACGCGGCGCGCTCTTTGCCAACCCGTGCTTCACTCAGATCCACCCGACCTGCATCCCTGTGAGCGGCGACTACCAGTCCAAGCTCACGCTCATGAGCGAGTCGCTCCGCAACGACGGCCGTATCTGGGTTCCGAAGCGCAAGGAGGATTGTGGAAAAGAACCATCATCCATCCCAGAGGCAGACCGCGATTATTTCCTCGAGCGCAAATACCCGAGCTACGGCAACCTCGCTCCACGCGACATCTCGTCCCGCTCGGCCAAAGAAGCCTGCGACGAGGGTAGGGGAGTCGGCCCAGGCGGACTCGGCGTCTATCTGGATTTCGCCGATGCCATCAAGCGTCTTGGCCAAAAAACCATCGAGGAACGCTACGGTAACCTCTTCGAGATGTATCAAAATATCACCGGAGAAAATGCCTACGAGCGTCCGATGCGCATTTACCCTGCTGTCCACTACACGATGGGCGGTCTCTGGGTGGACTACAACCTCATGAGCAACATCCCCGGCCTGCATGTGCTCGGGGAGGCGAATTTCTCGGATCACGGTGCAAACCGCCTCGGAGCCAGCGCCCTCATGCAGGGCCTCGCCGATGGTTATTTCGTGATTCCCTACACCCTCGGCAACTACCTCACCACGCAGTTCGGCAAGAAAGTCGATACCAACCACCCTGCGTTTGAGCAGGCTCTCAAGGAAACCAAGGCCCATGTGCAGCGCCTCATCGACATCAAAGGCACGCGCCCGGTCGATAGCTTCCACCGCGAGTTGGGCCTCATCATTTGGGACTACTGCGGCATGGCCCGCTCGGCCGAGGGTCTCACCGAGGCGATTGGAAAAATTCAAAAACTTCGCAAGGAGTTCTGGAGCGACCTCAAGCTCATTGGCGGCGCCGATGGTATCAATATGGAACTCGAGCGCGCCGGACGCGTTGCTGATTTCCTCGAGTTCGGCGAACTCATGTGTCTCGACGCCCTCACTCGCGACGAATCCTGCGGCGGACACTTCCGCACCGAGCATCAAACGCCCGACGGCGAGGCGCTCCGCAACGACGAGCAATACTCCTTCGTTTCCGCCTGGAAATACGAAGGCGAGGGAAATACCTCCACGCTCATCAAAGAACCCCTCGTTTACGAACAGGTCAAACCCTCCACACGCAGCTACAAATAATCCGCAACCATGAAATTCCACCTCAAAGTCTGGCGGCAAAAAGATTCCAACTCCGAAGGAACCCTCGAGGATTACACGGCTGACAACATCCCGGCCGACGCCTCGTTCCTCGAGATGCTCGACATCGTAAACAATAGCCTGACGGGAAAAGATATCCCCCCCATCCAGTTCGAGTCCGACTGCCGGGAAGGCATCTGCGGCAGTTGCTCGCTCACGATCAACGGCGTTCCTCATGGCCCGGGCCGTGGAACGACCTGCCAGCTCTACATGCGCAATTTCCGCGATGGTGACACCATCACCATCGAGCCCTTCCGCGCCGACGCCTTCCCTGTGCGGCGCGATGTGGTGGTGGACCGCTCCGCCTTCGACCGTATCATCCAAGCCGGCGGCTACATCAGCGAGCGCAGCGGGTCCGCGCCGGATGCCAACTCCGTTCCGATTTCAAAAACCATCGCCGATAAAGCGATGGATGCCGCCGCCTGCATCGGTTGCGGCGCCTGCGCCGCCGCCTGCCCGAACGGCTCCGCCATG
>JBIKUM010000106.1:0-8688 GCA_044347585.1 Terrimicrobiaceae bacterium | reverse complement strand
CTAGACGCTGCAACCGGCCAACTCCTCGAGCATGACAAATCCCCAGCCCGCAAGGTCGGTGGACTCGACAACCGTGGCAGCCACTTCTACATCGCCCTCTACTGGGCACAGGCCCTCGCTGCTCAAAACCAGGATGCGGAGCTGAAAAAAATCTTCACCCCAGTGGCCGAAGCCCTCACCGCCAACGAGGCGAAAATCGTCAGCGAACTCGCCGCCGTCCAAGGCAGCGCGATTGATGTTGGTGGCTACTACATGCCAGATGACGCCAAGGCCTCCGTCGCCATGCGCCCAAGCGCCACATTCAACGGCATCCTCGCAACGATCTGATCGCGGCAAGAAGCAGGAGAAACACCAAACACGCACATCCCAAGGTTACGAATTCGTAACATGAATCCGGTTGCGCAATCCAACGGAAGCCAAGATTCAACAGGATGCACTTGGTGTGAGAATCAGTGCAACAGGAACAGGCGGGGGCAGCGCTCCCGCCTGTTTCATTATCCCCCGCCCCCACCCCATATTCTCCGTCACTCCAAATACGGCTGGAGAAACCACGGAGCCCTTCGCCTGAAAATCAAGCCCGGATTCTTTGTGACAAGATCGTAACATTACTCCGGTTGCCGGGTGTGAGTCCGACTGCTGACCTACTGCGTCCAATGATTCGGAGTTCTCACACCATCCGCTTCAGACGCCTCATCCTTCACTGGGTATTGGGAGTCTCTGTCGCCCTGTCCGGCCGCCTGGCCGCGCAGGACGCGAATCATTTGCTCGATGAGGAGCCGCCACCAGTCGTGGATCCCGAGCCTCCGCAGACCTTTTCCATCCGCGAATTCCGCGTGGTGGGAGCCAAGACACTTCCGACCGGAGCGGTGGACAAGGCGCTCTACAGCCACACCGGTCCGGGCCGCACGCCGGAGGATGTGGAAAACGCCCGCGCCTCGCTGGAGAAGGCCTATCACGACGAAGGCTACCAGACCGTTTCCGTCTCCGTGCCTCCTCAAGGCGTGAATACCGGCGTCATTGTGCTCCAAGTCACCGAGGCGACCGTCGGCCGCCTGCGCGTGAAGGGTTCCCGGTTTTTCGACATCGAGAGAATCAAAAAGATGGCCCCAGCGCTCGCAGAGGGCACCGTGCCGAATTTCAACGATGTGCAGCGCGACATCATCGCCCTTAACCAAACAGCCGATCTTCAAGTCACTCCATCACTTGCTGTTGGAAAAACTCCAGGAACTGTCGATGTGGAGCTGACGGTAAAAGACAAGTTCCCCCTGCACGGCAGCGTGGAGCTGAACAACCGCTACAGCGCGAACACGACACCCCTCCGCCTCGATGCCTCGGTGCGCTACGACAATTTGTGGCAGATGGGACACACCATTGGCGCAGGCTTCCAGATCGCCCCGCAGCGCCCGAGTGATGCCCTCATTTTCTCTGGTTACTACATCGCCCGCACGCCATCCATCGACTGGGTTGCGCTCATGCTTCAAGCCACGCGCCAGAACAGCGAGGTTTCGACACTCGGCGGCACCGACTCTCTCGGAAACGGCGAAATCTACGGCGGGCGCTTCCTTTTCAACCTCCCCGCCAAGACCGGGTTCTACCACTCGGCCAGTATGGGCATCGACTACAAGGACTTCGCTCAAGACCTCGTTGTGGGCAACCAAACGGTTTCCAGTCCCCTCACCTACTGGCCATTCTCGATCAATTACAACGCCAACTCGATCGGCAAACACTACGAGACCGAGTTCGGTGCCGGCGTGAGCTTCTCCTTCCGCGGAACAGGCACGCAGGAGGCGATTGATTTCGACAACCGCCGCTACAATGCGAATGCGAACTTTTTCTACCTGCGCGGCAATCTGGCCCACACACAGAAGCTCCCATGGGATTTCCAACTCTTCGGCGAGGTGCAGGGTCAAGCCACGGCGAATCCCCTCGTGGACACCGAGCAATACAGCCTCGGCGGACAATCCACCGTGCGGGGTTACCTCGAATCCGTCGTCACGGGCGACAATGCCATCGCCGGCACGCTGGAATTCCGCACTCCATCGCTCCTCGGCTGGCTTCCGAAGGGCAACGAGTGGCGCTTCTTCGTCTTCATCGATGCCGGCTACGCCGTGCTCAACGATCCGCTCCCCGAGCAGACCTCAACCTTCAACCTCTGGAGCTACGGCGTCGGCACCAGCATCCGCCTCGTGGACCACATCAATGGCGATTTCTTCATCGGCATTCCGCAGGTCACCCAATCTCCCTCGGAAGCCTACCAACCACTCTTTTCCTTCAGCATCTCCGCAGAACTGTAACCGCACGATATGAAAACAACCGCATTCATCCGAACAGCCCTTCTCGCCGCCACGGCCCTTGTTTCCGTCACAGCGAACTCCCACGCCTGGTGGAACAAAGACTGGACCGCCCGCAGGCCCGTCACAATCGATACCACCAAGACCGGATTTGAAATCAGCGAACCGGTCGGCACTGCAACAATCCTCCTGCGCCTCCACCAAGGAAACTTCGATTTCTCCACCGCCAAAGAGGACGGCACCGACATCCGCTTTGTCACCGAGGATGATAAGACACCCCTCGAATCCCGCGTGGAAAAATGGGACGCCCTCATGAACGAAGGCTTCGTCTGGGTCAAAGTCCCCGACATCAAACCCGGCGCCCAAACCAAAATCTGGCTCTACAGCGGCAACCCCGAAATCACCGCCGAGGAGGCCGCAGACCCGCTCGCCGCCCACGATGCCGACACCATCCTCGCCTACAACTTCACCGCAGCCACACCCAAGGACGCCACAAAAAACGCGAACAACGCCACCTCCGGCGGCACGCTCTCCGAAGGCGCCCTCATCGGCCCCGGTATGCGCCTCCTCGGCAATACCGCCACCAAGATTCCCGGCTCGGACACCCTCCGCGCCGATGCTGGCCAACCCTTCACCCTGTCCACATGGTTGAAACAATCCACCCTCAACGAAAAAGGCGTCCTCTTCGATTGGGGTGATGACTCCGCCCGTTTCCAAGTCGTTTTCCAAGCCGGCGCGCCTGTTGTTACCATCACCTCCGCTTCCGGCACTTCCAAATCCACACCCGCGGACCCCGTCGCACCCAATGTCTGGAAACACATCGCCGTGGTTTCTGACGGCTCAAGCACAAAACTCTTCGTCGACGGCAAGGAATACTCCTCCGTCGCCGCTGGTCTACCCGCCATCGTTGGCGAAGCCACACTCGGCGCGGATGCCGATGGCAAAAACGGCCTCGTCGGCGAGATCGACGAGTTCAGCCTCTCGAAAACCGCCCGCCCCGCAGGCTGGGTCCAACTCGCCTACACCGGCCAGGCCGGCAATGATGCCAGCACCAAGCTCGTCGCCCTCGGCGAGGGCGAAGGCGGGGCCAGCGCAGGCGGTCACGGCGGCGCGATGGAGCATGTCATGCTCTTCGGCGACATCGCCAAGAACATGATGTTCGACGGCTGGATCGCCATCGGAGTCTGCGTGATCATGATGGCCGCCGGATGGACCGTTGCCGTCGTCAAATTCATCAACCTCGATAAAATCAAAAAAGGCAACGCGGAGTTCCAGCGCCTCTGGAAGGATGTCGCCACCGACCTCACGGCGATGGATCTCGACAATCCCGAATCCTCAAAAACCTTCGGCGGCAAAATCGGGAAAAAAGGCCTCACCCTCCTCGCCGACTCGCCCCTCTACCACATCTACCATGTCGGCTCGGAGGAAATCCGCCACCGCCTCGGCTTCGGAAAAAACAAGGGCCAAGGCCTCTCCGCCCGCTCGATCCAAGCCATCCGCGCTTCGTTGGATGCCGCCCTCGTGCACGAGCAACACCGCCTCGGCAACGGCCTCGTTTACCTCACCACCAGTATCGCCGGCGGACCCTATGTCGGTCTGCTCGGAACCGTCGTGGGTGTTATGATCACCTTCGCCATCATCGCCAAATCCGGCGAGGTGGATGTGAACTCGATCGCTCCCGGTATCGCCAGTGCGCTCCTCGCGACGACAGTCGGTCTGCTCGTAGCGATTCCAGCCCTCTTTATGTATAGCTTCTTGAGTGGCAGCATCAAAAACACCGTTGCAGCCATGCAGGTGTTCATCGACGAGTTCGTTGCCAAAGTCGCCGAATTTTACCCCACCCCGGGAGATGCCGGCCTCACCGTCCCGATCCGCCAAATCCGAACGCCGGAGGAGGCTGCCCGCTATGAGGAGACCAAGGGCGATGAAAACGCCGCCATCATGGACGGCCTCATCAAACACAAATAACCCACCATGGACGCCGGCGACGACAAATCCTACGACGACATCAATGTGACCCCGATGGTAGACCTCTACCTCGTGCTTTTGTTGATTTTTATCATCATGACCACAGCGGGAGTCCAAGGCGTGAAAATCGATCTCCCGAAAGGCAGCAAGGCCCCGGCTCTCGGCGGCCCCAAGGGAAAATCCATCACCATCAACAACGAGGGCAAGCTGTTCCTCGACACTGTGCCGGTGACCATCCCCGAACTCGAAGCCAAGCTCAGCGAGCATAAATCCAAGGTGCCCGAGTTCCCCGTTGTCGTCCGCGGCGACCGCGCCACGCAATACATGATGGTCATGGAAGTCCTCGATGTGCTCGGACGCCTCGACATCAAGCAAATTGGCCTCGCCACCCAAGGCCCCAAGTAACCGACACCTATGCCCGACGAAGAAGAAGACGAACCGAGTTTCTTTGCGAAGCACAAAATCAAGATCATCCTTGGTGGCGTTCTCATCGTCGCGTTGGGCGTTTATTTCATTGGCGCGCCAAAATCGGCCCCGAAGAAAAAATCCTCCGGCCCGGTCATGATTTCCCTGCCGCCGCCTCCGCCACCACCTCCCCCGCCGCCACCACCTCCGCCACCGAAAGAGCAACCACCCGAGCCCGAAACGGTGAAAGAGGAAAAATTCACACCCGAGGAGGCTCCCGAGCCGGAACCCCAAGCAGCACCCGAACCCGCCCCCATGGGCACGAATCTGGAGGGCAACGGCCCAGATGCCTTCGGCCTCGCCAAGGGCGGAGGCAGTGGCATGATCGGCGGCACAGGCACCGGAAAAGGCGGCAAGGGCTCGAAATTCGGCGGCTACGCCTCCCAAGTCCAAGGCTCCGTCGTCCAAGCCCTGCGCAGCCACAAAAAAACCAAATCCGCCGCTCTCAATGTCACTGCCCGCATCTGGCTCGACGCCACCGGCCGCGTGACCCGCGCCACCATCTCCGGCTCCTCCGGCGACCCCGCCACCGACGCCGCCCTCCGCAACGAAATTCTCACCGGTCTGCAGATGCAGGCACCCCCGCCGGAAGGCATGCCGATGCCCATCGTCATGCGACTCAAAGCCACTCGACCCAACTGATCCCATGAGCCTGCCCACCACACTTCGCCAACTCTCCGCAGCAACGCTGCTGGCCACCACCATCGCGCTCAGCGCGCAGGACTACACAGTTAGCGAACCCTCAAAAAACAAGATCGTCATCGACTACGCGCAGAATACAGCTTCGGCTCCCACGCCTGCTCCAATCGTTCAGCCAATCACGGACGCCCCGCTCCCAGCCGTGCCAGCATCCACTCCCGAGCCTCAACCGACGCCAACACCGCAGCCTTCCCCCACTCCGGAAGCCGCACCGACTCCAGAGCCAACTCCCGAGCTAAAGCCAATAAAAACGGCTGTCCAAGAATCCCAATCGAACGCCGCGCCACTTCCCATTGTCGAATCCCCGCTTCCCTCGACTCCGAGCACCCCCACCGGCAATGTCACCATCAACCTCATCCAAAAACTCGTGAAACGCGGCATCCTCACCCAGGAGGAGGCAAACGATATGATCCGGCAGTCGGAAGCCGAGGCCGAGGCCGTCCGCGCCCAGAGCCAGACCGACATGGTCGCCATAGCCCAGGCCGCCGCCGTGCAAGTTGTCGCCACCTCAGCTCCCGCAGGTTCCGACCTCCCACCCACCTCGCCGGATGACATCCGCGTGACCCACATCCCCCAACCCGTCAAAGATCAGATCAAAGAAGAGATCAAACTCGAACTCGCCACGAACCGCACCTCCCGCGAGATCGCCAACTCCCTGCGCCTCCCGAAATGGGTTGAGAACGGCAAGGCCGCCTTCGACCTCCGTGTGCGCTACGCCGGCACCTTCTTCCCGACCGGCAACGACGCCACCGGCGCCTTCCCGAATTTCAACGCCATCAATACCGGCGCTCCCTTCGATACCACCGGCACCCAGTTCGCGCCCCAGCTGAATGTTGACCAGAACCGCAACCAGTATCTCCTCCGCGCCCGCTTCGGCATGGACTTCGCCATGAGCGAAAACTTCTCGTCCGGCTTCCGCGTAGCCACTGGCAGCAACAACTCGCCCGTCTCCACCAACCAAGGCATGGGCGTCGCCAACTCCGCCACCCAAGGCCAAGGCGGCAACTTCAGCAAATACGCCATCTGGCTCGACCGCGCCTTCCTGCGCTACGACTTCAATGTCACCGAAGCCATCAAATCCACCGCATGGGTCGGCCGCTTCGAGAACCCGTTCTTCAGCACCCGCTTGATCTGGGACGACGACCTCGGCTTCGACGGTGCCGCCCTCACCACCAAGGCAAACATCACCGAGAACTTCGCCCTCTTCGGCACCGGCGGCGCGTTCGTCGTTTACAACACCGACTTCAACTTCTCCTCAAACCAGCCCGCAAAATTCGCCAGCTACGACAAATACATGTTCGGCGGACAAGCCGGCTTCGAGTGGAAAATCGGCGACGACCTGAAATGGAAAACTGCCGCCGCCGTCTACTACTTCGACAACATCGAAGGAAAACTCTCCGATCCCTATACGCCACTCACCGCTAACGACGCCAGCAACACAGATAACAGCCGTCCCTCCTTCGCCCAAAAAGGAAACACCTACATGGCTATCCGCGACATTGTTCCCGATGCCAGCAACGACTATGGCGCCATCAACCAGTGGCAATACTACGGCCTTGCCACCGAGTTCACCGAACTCGCCCTCACCTCACAGATCGACTACGACGGCTTCGAACCCGTCCGCGTTTCTGTCGTCGGCGAATATGTGCAGAACCTCGCATTCAACCAGGACGACATCAACGCTATCGCCGTCAACAACCGCAGCGCACTCGATGAGAACGAACTCACCGACATCGGTCTCTTCGAAGGCAGCCCCTACGGCTGGTTCGTCGACCTCCGCGTCGGCACCGTCGCCCTCGCGAAACGCTGGGACTGGCTCCTCTCCGTCGGCTACCGCTGGATCGGCTCCGACTCCGTGGTTGACGGCTTCAATGACTCCGACTTCGGCGGCGGCGGCACCAACATGCAGGGCTTCACCGCAGCCGGCTTCCTCTCCCTCTCCGAGAATGTCTACCTTGGCCTGCGCTGGATGGGCTCCGAGAGCATCGCCGGCCCGCAATACGACACCAATATCTTCTACATAGAGGTCAACTCCAAATTCTAACGCCACATGAAAATCAAAACCTACGCACTCCTGGCCGCAGCCGCCGTCCTCCTCGCGCCCATCCTCCGCGCTGCCGATGAAGACCCCACCGCAAAGTTCCGCGAAGCCCTCAAGGACACGATGCTCAAGCTCCGCGCCGCCCAAACCGAGCTCGCCAACGCCCAAGCCGCTCAATACGCCGCCGAAGCCAAGGCGACCGAACTCACCGCGAAAACCGAGTCCCTCAACAAGGAACTCGCCAACGAGCGCAACACCTCCACCAACATGATCGCCGATCTCAATAAAAAGATCGCCGACCGCGACGGCTCGATCGTCGAACTCAACGCCGCCCTCGCCAAATGGAAAAAATCCTACGGTGAAGTCGCCAAACTCGCTTCCAAACGCGAAGGCCAACGCGCCCAACTCGATACCAAACGCATCGAACTCGAACGCAAAGTCCAAGAGGAACAACAAAAAAACATCGAGATGTATCAAGCCGGCATGGAAATCCTCGACCGCTACGAAAAATTCGGCCTCGGCGACGCCATCCTCGCACGCGAACCCTTCACCGCCGCCCAACGCGTCAAATTCCAAAACCTCGTCCAAGACCTCTCGGACAAACTCACCGACGCCCGCATCCCCGCCGACGCCCCAAAGAAGTAACCAGATCCGTCCAATCCGTCTGATCAGCCCGATTCGTCCAATCCAAAAACCACCATGCTCCGCCACACCCTCGCCCTCCTCGCCGCCGCCTCACTCACCCTCCCGGCCCGCGCCGCCGACTCCGTCATCGCCCGCGCGGGCGACCGCGACATCACCGTCGCGCAAATCCAACCCTACCTCTCCAGCCTTAGCGAAGCCGACCGCGCCGCCCTCAAGCAAAACCCCGCCGCCCTCAGCCAAGCCGTCCGCACCCTCATTCTCCAGCAAGTCCTCCTGAAAGAAGCCAGCAATGCCGACTGGGACGACAAGCCCGACACCCAAGCCCTCCTCGCCCGCGTGCGCGACGCCGCCATCGCCGAGAGCTACCTCGAATCCGTCACCAAAGTCCCCGCCGACTTCCCCTCGGATGCCGAAATCAAGGAAGTCTACGACGCCCGCAAGGCCGAACTCACCCTGCCCAAGCAATACCGCCTTGCCCAAATCTTCATCGCCAACGGCACCGACCCCGCTAAAGCCAAATCCAAAGCCGACGCCCTCGCAAAACAGGTGAAATCCGGCGACTTCGCCGCCCTCGCCAAA
>JBIKUM010000171.1:0-6856 GCA_044347585.1 Terrimicrobiaceae bacterium | reverse complement strand
TAAACCGTCTGCAAGATCGCCTGGAGCGTGTTGCGGTAGAACCGACCGCTGGGGTGGATCGGCAGCGGGGCGGGTTTGTTGATGACCAAAATCGCCTCATCCTCATGCAGGATGCGGATATCGGCGTTCACCTCCGGCTCCACATCGGCGGGAGTTTTGCGATAAAAGCGCTCTCCTGCACGGGCCGTGAGACTGGGTTGGACTGGCTGGAAACAGGAATCCAGTAGGCAGGAATTTTCAAAAACCTTCCGCCAATCCTCCAGCGGCGTATGGCTGAAAATAGAGGCTATCGCTTCAAGAATGGCGACTCCATCGTATTCCGGCGGAATCACAATCGGCCGGAAGTTGTCGCAAGGCGTGCTGCCGGGCAGGGGAATGGTGGTTTTCCTGATCGCCTCCTCTCTCCGCGAGATGCTCAGCGCCATTTCCTCTTCCTCCGATTTGAAGCAAAACGGGCAGGACTTGCCGGCGACATAGCGCGGATCGTTCTGAACATCCGCCGTGAGCGGCGATAGGCAGCGGAAACACTGGGAGGAATCGGTTTCACGCAGGGCGGGATCAACCCCAACGCGCTGGTCGAAGACGAAGCATTCGCCGTCGTAGTGCGCCCCGCCGCATTCCTCGAAGTATTTCAGGATGCCACCGTCGAGTTGGTGGATATTCCGGAAGCCCTGGCTTTCCATGTAGGGGCCTGCCTTTTCACAACGGATGCCGCCGGTGCAAAACATCACCACCGGTTCGTCTTTGAGTGCTTCGGGGAGTTTGGCAACGGCCAGCGGAAAATCACGGAAATGGTCGATCCCAGCTGGTAGAGCCCCGCGGAATGTGCCGAGCTTGATCTCGTAGTCGTTACGGGTGTCCAGAAGAGTGACCTTACGGCCTTCGTCGAGCCACTGTTTGAGTGTCGCAGCAGGGAGTTTGGGCGATGTTCTGCGCGCGGGATTGATGCCATCAACCCCGAAGGCGATGATCTCCTTTTTGATCCTCACGAGCATTCGAGAGAAGGGTTGATGCTCACTCAGGCTGAATTTCGGCGCCAGATCTTCGAGGCCTTTTAGACTGCGGAGTTCCTGCAGCAGAACCTCGATGCCATCCGCCGAGCCTGCAACGAAAAGGTTGATGCCTTCGGTGCTCAGGAGAATCGTGCCTTTGAGCGATTGCTCCCGGCAAAGTCCGATGAGGCGCTCCCGGAGTGGCTTGAGATCGCTCAACTCGGCAAAACGATAGGCCGCGATATTGGTGATTTGCTCTGAAACTATGGCGCTCACGGGCTACTCAGACTCCTCCGAACCGACGGGAGCGGGATTTGTAATCCTCCAACGCTGCCAAGAAATCCTCCCGGTCAAACTCTGGCCAGAATTTTTTCGTCACATGGATTTCCGTGTAGCTCAACTGCCAGAGGAGAAAATTGGAAATGCGCATCTCGCCCGAAGTGCGAATGAGCAGGTCAGGGTCGGGGATTCCTGCGGTGTTGAGACGGGATTCGAAGACCTCGGATGTAATTGAATCCGGGTCTAATTTTCCTGCGGCAGCGTCGTGTGCCAGCGACTTCACGGCATCGAGAATCTCGGCCCGTCCGCTGTAGCTCAGGGCCAGTGTGAAGTGGAGCTTGGTATTCGCGGCCGTCGCCTCCATGCATTCGCGCAGCTTCCGCTGGCAGACGCTCGGGAGTTCATGGATGCGGCCGATGTGGTGAAGTCGAATTCCTTCGCGGACCATCTCGTCACGCTTTTGATTCAGGAAGTTTTCGAGCAGAAGCATGAGACCATTAACTTCCAAGGCCGGGCGTTTCCAGTTCTCCGAGGAAAACGCATACAGCGTGAGATATTGCACCCCGGTATCCAAACACGCCTGCACACAACGCTCGATGGATTTTGAGCCTGCTTCGTGGCCCGCAAGGCGAGGAAGTCCCCGTTGCTGGGCCCAGCGGCCGTTTCCATCCATGATGATGGCGACATGCTTGGGGGTGCTGCTCACGATCAGAGTCGAATGGTCTGAGCGCGGGCTGGTCCAATGCTCACGATGGATAGCTTGGCGCCGGTGAGTTCCGCGATTTTTTTCACATAGGCGCGAGCTTTTGGCGGCAGGTCGGAGAATTTCTTGGCCTTCTCGGTGGATTTCAGCCAGCCGGGCATCTCGATGTAAACGGGTTCGCAGCGGGAGAGTTGCTCGGAGTCGGTTGGTGGGAAGTCCAGAACTTTGCCATCCAAGCGGTAGGCGACACAGAGCTTGATCGACTCCACGCCGTCGAGGCCGTCGAGGTTGGTGATGGCGAGTTCATCGATGCCATTGATGATCACGGAATATCTGGTTGAAACGGCATCGAACCATCCGCAGCGCCGCGCACGGCCTGTGGTGGCACCGAATTCTCGGCCCATCGCGTGGAAGCGGTCGCCGAGGGCGTCGTCTTCCGTGGTGAAGGGGCCCTCTCCAACGCGGGTGGTGTAGGCTTTGAGGACGCCCATGACCTTGTCGATGCGATGGGGCGGCACGCCGCTGCCGGTGCAGGCTCCGCCGGATGTGGTGTTTGAACTGGTCACATACGGATAGGTGCCGTGGTCGATGTCGAGGAATGTTCCCTGGGCTCCTTCGAAGAGCATGTTCGTCTTCATCTCGAGGGCGCGGTGCAGGAACATCACGGTATTCGTGATGAATGGACGCAGAACTTCCGCTGCTGCGAGCGTGTCGTTGATGATCTTCTTCGCATTCAGCGCTGGAGCGCCGAGGCTCTTGAGGACGGCGTTGTTCTCCTTAATGCGCTGGGTGAGTTTTTCCTTCAGAACATCCGGGCGCAAGAGGTCACCTGTGCGCAGGCCTGTGCGGGAGGCTTTGTCGGCATAAGCCGGGCCGATGCCACGCTTGGTCGTGCCGATTTTCTTTGAGCCTTTTTGTGTCTCGCGGAGACCATCGAGAGCCTGGTGATATGGCAAAACGAGGTGCGCGGTGTCGCTGATGAGCAGATTTTTCTCAACCTTTACGCCGCGTTTGCGGAGGCCTTCGATTTCGCCAACGAGAGCCACAGGGTCGAGCACGACGCCATTGCCGATCACGCAGGTTTTGGATTTGCGGAGAATGCCGGAGGGAATGAGGTGGAGGACATATTTCTCACCGCCGATGACGATCGTGTGACCGGCGTTGTTACCGCCTTGGCTGCGGACGACGATGTCGGCTTCATCCGTGAGGAAGTCGATGATTTTTCCTTTTCCTTCATCGCCCCACTGGGCGCCGACGAGAATGGTGTTTGGCATAAATTGAGTGCGTTACTTTGAAACAGGTGGGTTGAGTGACAAGCGAAAAGACCGGCCGATCAGGCGCGGCGTTCGCGGATTGAGGCGAGGATGTCGGCTGTGACCTCGGCAACCGGCTTGGCGCCGATGTTGCCTTTTCCGTGCAGGCGCACGCTCACATTGCCAGACTCCATGTCGCGGTGGCCGATGACCAGCATCGTGTGGACGCGGGCTTTCTCGGCATCGGCGATCTTCGCCTTTACCGGATCGGAGCCGAAATCCGCTTCGGCACGGACCATCTGACGGCGGAGTTCGTTGACGATGGGCTCCGCGTAGGCAATCAAAACCGGGTCGTCATTGAGTGTGATGACACGAACCTGCTCGGGAGCGAGCCAGAGCGGGAAGTTGCCGGCGTAGTGCTCGATGAGAAATCCGATGAACCGTTCGTGCGTGCCGAGTGGCGCGCGGTGGATGCACAGCGGCGTCTTCTCGGTATTGTCGCGATCGCGGTAGTGCAGGCCGAATTTCGCTGGCACGGCAAAATCAACCTGGTTCGTAGCGATGGTGAACTCGCGCCCGATCGCACTCCAGACCTGGACATCGATTTTTGGACCGTAGAAGGCGGCTTCATTCGGCACCTCAACAAAATTGATTCCGCTTTCGACGAGAACATTTCGAACCATGTCTTCGGTCTTCTTCCAAAGCTCCGGCTCATTCACAAATTTTTGCCCCAGTTTTTCGGCATCATGCGTGGAGAACCGCATCTGGTATTTTTCCAAACCGAAAACCTTGAAATACTGGAGATACATCTCGTTCACAGCGCGAAACTCCTCCGCGAACTGCTCCTCCGTGCAGTAAATGTGGGCGTCGTTCATATTGAGCGAACGCACGCGCATCAGGCCGAAAAGCTCGCCGCTCTGCTCATAGCGGTAGCAGCAGCCGTATTCAGCAAGTCGCAGAGGCAGGTCACGGTAGCTCCGGGGTTCCGCAGCGAAAATTCGATGGTGGTGGGGGCAATTCATCGCCTTGAGATAGTATTTCTCGGGTTCGCCGAGTTCCTGCAGGCGGCCGTTCAAGGATTTCCATTCCCAAAACGCCTCCACGGTCTCAGGGCTTGCCGAACCATCCTCGATGGCTTGGCGGATAGTGTCCATTTTTTGGGACATGATGGCTGATGACATCCCTCGAGAATATCAATCGACGCCAACCATGGCACTCCAAAATTCATTTTGGCTTCTCGATTCTTCGCGCGCGGTCTCGTGTTTTTGCTTGGACGCATCCCGTCGAAAATCTAAACCTTCCCGCTCATGAAAACTCCCATTCGCGTTGCCGTGACCGGTGCTGCCGGTCAGATTTCCTATTCCCTTCTTCCCCGCATTGCTTCCGGTGCCATGTTTGGCGCTGATCAACCAGTGATCCTGCAACTGTTGGAGGTTCCCGTGGAAAAAGCCATGAAGGCGCTCGAGGGCGTGGCCATGGAGTTGGATGATTGCGCGTTTCCTCTTCTGGCGGCAATGGTCCTCACCGACGACGCCAAGGTGGCATTCAAGGATGCCAACTGGTGCCTCCTTGTTGGCGCGAAGCCTCGCGGTCCAGGTATGGAGCGCGCCGATCTCCTCAAAGACAACGGCAAAATCTTTACCACCCAAGGTCAGATCATCGATGAGGTCTCAGCCGAGAACGCCCGCGTCGCGGTGGTCGGCAACCCGGCCAACACGAATGCCATGATTGCCGCCAGTAAGGCCCGCCGCCTCACGCCGGATCGCTTCACCGCCATGGTGCGCCTCGATCAGAATCGTGCCCAAACCATGCTTGCCAAAAAAGCAGGCGTCGCCACCACCGATGTGAGCGAGATTTTCATTTTCGGAAACCACAGCCCGACGATGTTTCCAGCTTTCGGCCATGCCAAGATCGCCGGTAAACCCGCCGAGTCAGTCATCACAGACCGCGCCTGGCTCGAAGGAGAATTCTGCGAAAAAGTCGGCAAGCGCGGAGCTGCGATCATCGCCGCCCGTGGGGCCTCATCGGCCGCCTCGGCAGCGAATGCCCTTGTGGACCATGTCCGCTCGCTCGTCACTCCAGGGCAAATCCACTCCATCGCCATCAAATCCGAGGGCCACTACGGCTTCGATGCCAATGTCTGGGCTGGAATGCCTGTGAAAACCACAACGCCCGGTGCCTTTGAGGTCGTGACTGGCATTCCGTTGGATGACTTCGCAAAATCCAAGATCGCCGCGACCAACAAGGAACTCGCTGAAGAGCGCGCCATGGTCGCCGAGATGCTCGGATAGTGCGGCAGCTTGCGGCCAGTCAAGGCAGTGTGTATTGTGCCCGCAATGCGCTACTTGAATCCAAAGAACGACCTCACCTTCAAGAAGGTTTTTGGCCATCATCCGCATCTACTCAAGAGCTTCCTGAACGCCCTGTTGCCTCTGGAGCCTGATGCACAGATCGTCGATCTGGAGTATCTCCCCAGCGAGTTGGTTCCTGAAATTCCTGAGGTGCGTAACAGCATCGTTGATGTTCGCTGCATAGACCAAAAAAAGCGGCAGTTCATCGTCGAGATGCAGATGCTTTGGACCGATAGCTTCATGAGTCGGGTTCTTTTCAACGCTTCGAAGGCCTATGTGAAGCAATTGAAAACCGGGCAGGAATACCACCTCCTGCAGCCTGTTTACTCGCTCAACCTCGTTGATGACACATTCATCAAGGACAGCCCGGAATGGTATCACCACTACCGGATCGTCCACGCCTTGGACACGGGACGACGGATCGAGGGGCTGGAATTTGTTTTTGTGGAGCTGCCGAAATTCCGTCCTCAAACGATACCCGAAAAGCGTCTGCAGGTGCTCTGGCTCAGGTATCTAACGGAAGTCGGTGAAAAGTCTGCGGAGGTTTCCAAGGATCTTCTGGAACAGGGCGAAGTGCGCGAGGCAGTTGAATATGTGAAGGAATCAGGATTCAGTGAAAGCGAGCTGGCCGCCTACGACAAATACTGGGACGGCGTGAGCGTGGAACGCACATTACTCGCCGACGCGATTGCTGAAGGTAAGACCAAAGGCCGAGCAGAAGGCGAGTTGCTTGGCCAACAAAAGGCAGCTCTAAAAATGTTACGGAAAGGACTCGGAGTCGAGGAGGTCTCCGAGCTTATCGAGATCGATGCGAAAGAGGTTCTCCGGCTTTCGGAGTTGCTCAAAAAGTTCGGATCTTCTGCCGAAGGCCATTGCGCCAGCTGAGGCTCGCTTATTCCCCCCTTATTTAATCGCCATAACCGGTTGGATCTTCAAAATTGCCATCTCCTCAAAGGAGAAAACTCCCCCTCGCACTTTGGGAAAAGGGGTGCATCTTGTGGATGTATCCCGAAACTCCAATTCCCATATGAGTGATCCTATCCTTCCCACTCCGGAGCAACTGCAGCGCAGACTGCAGGAGCTTTTGCGCGCTTCTTTTGCCACACCCGCTCCCACGCCAAATGAGCCGGTGGCGCCAGTTCAAAATCCAGACACGGTTCCTCAGGCAATTCGGGATTTTCACCTCACGCCGAAAGATATCAAAAAGCACCTCGACCGCTTTGTCATTCGACAGGACGAAGCTAAGAAGGTCCTTGGTATCGCTGTATGCGACCATTA
>JBIKUM010000427.1:0-8739 GCA_044347585.1 Terrimicrobiaceae bacterium | reverse complement strand
CCCATTGTGGAGACCATAGGGAATCAGTGGCGCCTGGAGCTGAGTCATGCGCTGCTGGTTAATGAGCGCTTCTTGCCTAAGCTGAGCGTCCATCGTTTGGTTGGTGGAGTAGTTGTTATAGGCCCTCTCGTATTCCTGCCCCAGAGCCTTTTGCTCTTCTGTGCTCGCCCTGGCAAAACGCTGTGCCATTTGCATCGCCTGGTTCAGCCTAGCGAGCTCTCCATTAATCTCCGTCGTGCGTCCCTCAATGCGCGATATTTCCGCCTGGGCGTCATTATAAAGTTTGAGGACAGACTCGATGCTGTCTCTATAGGGCCCTTTTGGTATTGTCTCGAGGGAATCAGTACCCGTCATAATCGCCGCTATGGCACGGCCTACTTCTAAAGAGGCCAGCGGGTTGGCGTCGTACATCTGCTGCTGCTGCAACTCCATGTACTCGCCATAGACGCGGCTCTCTTCGAGACGATTGGTGAGCTCGTCCTGGAAACCCCAGGGAGTTATGTTGGTACCGTAGAGCAGATTGATGTTCTGAATGTCGAGCTGGCGCTGTTCGGCAGAGATTTGCCCAGTGTCATAGGCTATCTGGACGTTCTGCAGCATTGTCGCTGCCGTCTCAAAGTTCTCAGCCTGGGACATCAGCTCCTGCTGAGCTCTGCTTCCCTGCTCATAGGCGTTGCCAATGAACCGGTACATATCGGCTCGCATCTGCGCCTGGTTGATAGGACTCAGAGCCAGAAACTCTGGCATCTCCGTAAAGGCCTGTTCCGCCTCACGAATAAGCTCGTAGTTTCGAGTGGGAGAAAGGTAAGCCCCGCGCTCAGCGAGCTCTGCAGTAATCGTAGTGACTAGGATTTTGCCACGCTCTAGGGCGACGGAAGTGGCGGCCTCGCGTGCTTCTCGCACGTTACGCTGCCCCTCGTTCCACATGTCCTCATTAATTCTGTTCAGGTCGCTGAAGATGCCATTCATCAACGACTGCACGGTCTCTGGCGACAAATTCTCAAAGGTGCTCAGGGCCTTGATGGCCATCTCTCTCACGCGGGGGACGCCCTTTTCGTACCCTTCTTGCTGAATAATTGCCCTGGCATTTTCGACCACGGGCTGCAGTGCCTGGATGGCAAACACCTGTTGCTGCTCACTCAGGCTTTTATCGAGCTGCGCCTGCATTTCTTGCTGCTGCTCTTGCCTGGCGCCAAACATTTCTCCAAAGACGCCCGCCGCTTTTGCCAGGCTGTCGAGTGCTTCAGTAAATCGGGGAGAAGCACCCCGGCGTTGGGCCGCAGCCGCGTTTACCGCCGCTGAGGTTTCCTGTTGAATAACCAGGGAGCGCTGCATTGCTTCCCCCGCTTGCTGAATTGCTTCAGAGGAGCGACTCAAAGATGCCTCTGTTATTTGTCGACTGCCGGTTTGCACTTCAGGTACTTCTGCACTTCCACCAGAAGCGCCGGTAGTGCCAATAATTCGTAGTGGAAGAGCCATAGTTTACCCCAGGTTAAAGAGCGCGTTAGTTCTGTCGGTAATTACGCCGCGCCTGTAATCAAAACTTTGAGTAGCCTGTCGAGATTGCGCATTGCTTGCGACACCTCTTGAGTAGTCCACGGGGGTCACGGGTTGGGCTAGGGGATTGGTCACTCGTGGTGCTACGCTAGGGGGAGAAACGGCGTTGTAAACCGTCATCCCGGCGCCCACCAGGCTGGGCAGGGCAGAGAATAAACTCGGCCCGCTGGCGCGGACATCACGCTGCGCCAATTGGTTCTGTCGCATAGCAGAAGCGTAGCTTACCTGGTCCGTAGATTGAGCCGCCTCTAACTGAAAGAGCCTGCTACTTGCCTCGGCGTCCAGGGCCGCCCGGGTCATTTGCGACTCGAGAAGAGCGTTGTCTCTGGCAAACTCTAATTGAGTACGCGCCAGGGCAACATCTTGGTCCGCCATTGTTTTTCGCGCCTCACTCTCTGTCTGAGAGAGTGCCTGCTGCAAGGACACCATCCGCTCAGTAATGTCGCGGTTTTGCTGAGCCGTTGCCATGTTGAGCTCAAAGAGTTGCTGAAACTCGGCCATGCTTATGCCCTGCTGGAGGCTCTGGCCTTCTACCATGCCCGCTGTGCTTAAAGATTCTGTCTGCCCACGGGCGGCCTGGGTAGCCCCGGCGACATCTTCTCGGGCGGCCTGGGCCATCTGTGCCTCTGTTTGCCTAGAGGCCTGCTCTAGTTCTTGAGACACTCGGCCCTGCTCCTGGGCGGCTGAGGCCGATTCAACCAGGCGTTGCTGCTCTATTTGAAACATCTCCTGGGCTTGCTGAAACTCGGCCATAATGCTGGCCCGGTTTGTAGAAAGTTCCTGGAGACGAATGTTGAACAGTCGTGCCTGCTCTCCCATGGCAACTTCTTGCCGCAGGCGTCCTTGCTCCGCGATAGCGATGTCTTTCTGGAACGCACGCTGTCTATTTAGGAGCTCAAATTGCTTCGTCTGGCTTTCTTCCTGCTCTAGCAGAGCCTCGCGTTGAACCCTGGCTTGCCTATTCTGCGAAGAAATAGCGGACACTGTTCCAACAGCCCCCGCAACGGCCCCGACTATCGGCGCAAATGCCATAATTACTCTCCTGTTACTCGTCGTCGGCCCGTCTGGCGCCGTCCTTCTACCTGATATGCAGATAGCGCCCAAGCGTCATCATCGGCGCTCCAAAGCACTGCCTGAATAGAGTAACCCACGCCCTGGAGGGGAACGGACACGTTTGCATATTCACTCCGTCCTAGATTGCCATCGAGGTCGTCAAAGCTGTAAAAGTCAAACAAAAGCTCGCTCAGCCTAAATAAATCTTGCTCTGTGTAGCCTTCGCGTTCATTATTGTAGACGACGCTGATGTTGACATCGGTGCCAATCTTTCTCTCACCATCGACGTTATCCCCGGGAGTAGACGCTGGGTAGACGTCGTCAAAAGCGCGTAGGGAGAAAAGACCCGACCAGTTATAAAAGCGCTTATGCTGCTTGAGGAGACCGTAGCTAAACACGGGCGAGGCGTACATCGTGGGGTATACGTTCCCGACGATGTAAGTGTCCTGGGCATTTCCGCTCAGAGTTAGATTACCCGTGCTTTCATTAATTGTGTAGGCTCCGTCGTTTCGGTATACCGAGTCTAAATTCTTTTTTACGGCCTCATACCCGTAGACTCGCTGTGAGCCGATGCGCACCGTAGGGTTTTTGTAGGACACGGTTAGAGTGGCCCCAGGGCTGGGAGTGAACAGTAGTAGAATGGTATTATTGAGCTGTTTTGCCCATTCGGTGCGAAACGAAAGTACCCGATTATTTAGAGTCACAACAATGTCCTCTACGTTCTCTAAAGCAGACACTACAAGACGGTGCTGGTATCTTGCGGCTGTTGTTGTAGTAAACGTTTCAGTCATTAAGGGGCATAGTTGAGGAGTAGTGTTTCCAGGAACTGTGCGGGCAAAATCAATGGGGTACTCGTACTCCGTTCTTAAAAGTTGAACAACGTTATTGCAACGTCGGTGGACAATTAAAAATCGCTCTGTTCCGTTATTGTCCGAGTACTGCGTCATGTCAAGAATTTGCAATCCCGTAATGGCTTCGTACTCTGTCCAAGCGCCTATGTCTAGAAAAAAGACTAAAAGCCTAGAACGAAGACCATCAGTAAATCGTGGAATAGAGGCATAGAGTTTTTTGGTCGTTGGGTCAAACGCAAGAGAAGACCTTTCTCGCATTTGTTTAACGTTTTCAATTTCAAATAAATTTGCAATTTTGTAACTCAGGTTGAGGAGATTGTAAGAGTCGTCAAGTCCATCACTGGGAACAATTTGATAAACTCCTGTCTTGCTCAATATAAACGCATTGTGCTCCCCTACTGCCATGCATTGCTCGTTCAAAACTCCCGTGTTTCCCACGAATTGCGTTAAGAACTGGTCCGCAGTAAAAGCGTTTCTAGAAAACACGCGATAAAGCCGGTCGTTAGTAGCGACAAAAAGGGAGTTTTGGTAAACGCCCATGCTTCGTATTCTGTCGCTAGAACTTCCCTGGAGCACTACATCAAAACCGTGGTTAGGCGTAGTTGTAAAAGCGTCTATAGTAAAATCGTTATAGAGTTCTCCCGGCCAGGAATAATCGCTTATAGCACTGACTGCCAGGTCCATTGAGCGCCCTGGAAAGCCTCCTAGAACAAGCCTAGATTGGTAAAGCACACCTGTAGAAGGAAAGAACCCAAGTTCATAATTTGCAAATTTTCCCAGCCCGTAGACTGGAAACCAAGTGCCAGAAAGGTAGTCAGTGTTAGTCGTAAGGCCAGCGTTTCCAACCCACTTTTTGTCCGTGTTAATAATCCGAACCAAGGCCGCCGACGGCAACCCCCGTTTTCTGGCATTTCCAAACGCAATGTGACTAGCTTTGGCTGTGAAATTTGAATCCGTAACTTTCGGAAAACGCCTCTGCCCACTGGTTAAATCGTTGGCAGAGCCCGTACCTACACCTGCGCCAGGTGTGATTTGGGGGTTATTTAATGCGCTCAAATTCGGATTAGGGTCGTCCCAGTCGTTCTCGTTAAAGAGCAAAAAGCCATACTCTACTCCATTATTCTGCGCCCTACCAGCAATTCGCTGAATTTGTTCTGCTTTGGTAAAATTGTTTACCTGCACAAAGATGTTGCTCGGGGTTAAACCCGTGCCCCCATTGTGCGACAGTTTTCTAATGCGCGTGGCAAAGTTTAGAAAGGGCTCGCCGTGATTGTAAATGTTTCCGTACAGAAGCGTGCTGGTTCCGTCAACAGCTTCTTCTCCTGTCCCGTGGTTAGGGTCTACAAAGTTCAAAGAACCGTCTGAAGGTTTGTATTGCAGCTCTGAGGAAGGATTTCGAGAGCGGATAAAATACCCATCAGTGTTGGCAGAGTTGAGAGAGCCATAAATCCTGTAGAGACCATAGGCATCTCTTTCACAGTCGTCCTGCACTTCCGCAGAAAGTGTGACGCTTCTCCCCGGGGCAGTGTCACTAAATCGCGTTTTTGCGTCAAAGAATCTGTTAGTGTTATAAAGCTCTGCTTCTGCCCACCACTGCCAAAAAAAGTAGATAAAAGTGACTACGTCTCCGGCAACTACGTTCTGCGCTAAAGTTGCAGTTTTAGTCACATTATCGTAGGTTAAAGAATTAGAAGGCTGGAGTGTAGAATTTACGTAGGCAAAGAATGTAGCCCCAGCTACACCATTAGAAAAACGGTTATCAACGACGCTAGTCGTGGCTCCATTGCTGGAAACGATTACGTTTCGTTCAACCATTTTAACATGCACTGGAATAGTGTTTTTGCCAAGCATGATAAAACGTTGCTCGGGCTCATTAGTAGAAATAATTGTAACAGAATCTTCAGAAGCGGTATTAGGCCAAACATCTATAAAGTTTGTCAGTGACGTAAGTTCATCATTATTTACTGACAAAATTCTAATCGAAGTGCCAATTTTTGCAATGAGAAAGTTTAATCCAGCCGTACTAACAACTCGATTATAATTAATTCCGTTAGTGTTCAGAGACTGCTCAAAAACAAGGCGTGTGCCCTTGCGTTTAATTAAGTTGGCGCCATTGCTAATGTCAACGTTGAGCAACCGATGAGCGTCGGCATAGGGCATATTTGCCGAGTTGGCAATTGTGTTTAAGCCACCAAACGCCGTGGCTTGAATTAACTCCTCCGAGCCCGTGTCGCCCGGGTGTCTAAAAAGCCCCTCGCGGTCCATGGCGCCTAGCTCCTTTTGCGGTAAAGATTTTGCTGACGACGACCTACACCGGTTTCTCTAGATTGATACGCCTGCACCATTCGAGTAAATTCGCTCGATTTTATATTCGCCAGGTTTCCGTCTCCCAAGTGGTCGATAGCTAGGCGATAGATTGTCTGAGTGCGAACTATGGGTAGGAACCGGTCGGGGACGGGAATTAAAAAGTTGTCCAAGTCGGGATTAACGATAAGCTGCGAGTAGCCATAAATAGAAAAGTCTGCAGCAGCCTCTCCCACTAAATCCTGGCTTACTTCAATGCTGTCATCGCCCAGTATCGCAAAGGAGTACTGAGCACTGGAATAGAGTTCTTCAAGGTTAACAGGATTAAGCACGCGCTCTTTTAGAAGCACGCTCTGAATCTGTCTCATCGACGGGATAGCCAAAACAGTGCCCGTTTTTGAGATGGGTGTCGTCCGAGATTTTAGAAAGGGCCAGTTATTCGCTAATTGAAAATCCTCAACGGCGTCTCTAACTGCGAGAGCGGCTTTACGGCCTACCGGAGTCGACAGGGAGACCTGGGGCCGCTCTCCTACAGCTAGAAGGACGTCGTTGACAAAGCGAATTAACTCCACGTGCCCTAGTAAGTTTCAAAGCTTTCGATGACGATGGCGTGCTCTTCGCGATAAATCTTGGTGTCTAAGAGAGGATACCCAGTAATTAGGGCATCGGTCTGGTAGAGCGCCAAGCGAGCAGGTTCGACGGTGGGGGAGGCGGGTTGCCACCACTTTGCAAACCCACGCTTTAGAAGAAGGCCAGAGTAGGCATTCTCTGCCAGAGAGTGCGCAACGTCCACGTCGTGGTTACCCGCACCGTTTGGGTTACCATTGTACTGAGGGTCAGGCCACCAGGGGCTGTAGATAGTGTTGCCGCTCACGGTCTTTGCAAAACCGGGGGTGGGCACTAACAGGGGGCTGGCGTCGATAATCTCAGAGTTTAGGTCCACGCCGTGTACGGTGTTTTTGGTGATGTTGTTATTTACAATCACGGGAATACCGTAGAGAGTGCCTACCTGACCAGTTTCAGTAGGGCGGCCACTTACATAGTCGAAGGAGTTAAACTCGGGAATAGTGAGCAGAGAGGTATGCTGGCTGGGACTAAATACAAAGACGCAATCGGACAGGTTTACGTTTCGCTTTTCCATTTGCAACTTTGCAGCTAGCAAAGCCGCACGGTTGAGAGGGGCGTTGATAAACTGTCCAGGGTTATTCGGGTCAGGGTTTTGAGAAGTGACCACAGAGCCATACTTTTTAAGAGCAGGGCGCAGGGCCAGAATCCACCGGTCAATGTCTCGGGCCAGGGCGTAGGAAGCTTCCCGGGAGTATTCCGACATAGCGTCGTAGTTACTCTGAATGTCCAGGACGTCTTCAATAGCAAAAGTCACAAAAGGCCGATAATTTACCTTCATGCGCCATTCGCCACTCTTGGGCTGTTGCAGCACAAGTTCGTGGTTGGGCACTTTCTGCTGAACTCGGAGGCGACCAACGGTGGGGATAACAATCTCTTTCCCCTGTTTATACGCATCTGGAATGGGGTCCAGAAACTGCGTCATGATAAAAGTTTGGTCCAGATAGCGCTTGAGCTCGTCCACCCAAAGAATGGGAATGAACGAATCGTGAGTACTCTGGTTTACAAAACCACCCTGGTTCAGTAGAGAACCACTGGCAATAGGTTGAAAAGTCATACTTGGTTCCTACTAAACTAGGCGTTTCTATCTACAAGATTTTGAGCGTAGGCTGCGGCAATCGCT
Source organism: Terrimicrobiaceae bacterium (assembly GCA_044347585.1). Taxonomy (GTDB): domain Bacteria; phylum Verrucomicrobiota; class Verrucomicrobiia; order Chthoniobacterales; family Terrimicrobiaceae; genus UBA967. Next base: position 1,227 of record JBIKUM010000427.1, on the reverse strand, counting down.
TGATGATTAGCTCTGCGCTCAGCGGGAGTCATTTTGGCAATTTGAGAGGCCGTAAAGAGGGGTTCTTTCTGCGCATAAGCAGGTACAGTGCTTCTGTTTAAGCCACCAGTCTCGACCGGTGCTGCTTGGCTTTTTCGTGCCTTTAGAGCTTGGGCAATCAAAATAGCTCCGTCGGCATCGGCTAGCGCTTGGGCACGAGAAGGATTGGTTTTTGCAATCTGCTGAAGTTCTTGCTCCACCTCAGCAAAAAGGGTATCAAATTCATTGCCCCATTCGTCCTTAAGGCGCCGCCGTTGAAGTTCAACAGTGTTTTGCGCATTCTGCGTGAGCGCATTTTGAAGTAGTGGGTCAGCCTGGATAAGGTTGTGAAAGTTCTTCCTAAACCGCTCAAAATCGTCATCTACTGAAGCAGGTGTTTCTGAAATAGTGCTTTCAGAAACTACGGGTTGAGTGTTGTCAAAAAGAGTGTCGGTCATAAATTTAACCCTGCATAACGTTTGCGAGTGCTTGTTCTGGGCCTACCCTGCTGTTTTCTGCCGCAACGGCATTAACCATAGGAACGCCGCCGCTCTGGTAAGCTAGCTGCTTTAACATTTCTGCCTCGTCCACGGGGGCCTCGGGCATTGGGGGAACGGCTCCTTGTGGCATCGCCTGGGGCGCCATTTCCTGCATTGGGGCCTGTGGCATTGGTTGCTTCAAGAACTTGTCCAAGTCCTCCGAGAAGCCAAAGCGCCTAGAGGCCATGCGCAGCAGCTCTTCCCAGTCAATGCTCTCGGTCCACTGGGGCACTTGAGAAACGAGGTTAACAAAGTCGACCACTTGCTGCAGTTGGCGCTCTTTGTTGGCGATGTACTCGGCCCCGACGGGCATAATTTCGTAGTCGAACATAAGCTCCCTGGGACCAAAGTGCGCGTAGATTTGCTCCCCGCGCTGGCCCGGGTATCGAATCACTTCGTCGTAGGTGACATACTGGCGACACATCATCATGGTTTTAACCAGCATGGCGTGAAGCTGAGTGTTTTCGATGTGCCCATGGATAGAGCTCAGACGGTTACCGCCAGCGTCGCGAACGGCTTGAATTTCTTGAGCCGTAACCCGCTCTCCTTTGCGGCCCTGCTGGGTGCCGATGTAGGCCCCAACGCCTACCGTTTTGTCGATATTAATCTCAAGGAGATTTGTTTCTTGGTAGGAGACGTAGACGCCATTGCCATCTCGCTGGAGCGGAAA
>JBIKUM010000002.1:0-28862 GCA_044347585.1 Terrimicrobiaceae bacterium | reverse complement strand
GTTCTCTCTATTTCACACTTTGAAAGAGTCCCAAAGGGGCACTAGGTCTCCGTCATCCAGTGTCCTGTGCAGAGGATTGCACTATTCATTATTCCAATCGGATTCGACAAATGCAGGTTTCGAGAGTATGATTCTCTGATGAGTTCGCTCTTGGAAATTGAAGAAGCTGCCGATGTTCTTCCTGTCGAGGAGAAGAAGGAGCTGGTTGCTTTCCTTCTCACGCGCCTTCGCGGTGTTAATGATGAACTCCCACCCGTCCGTGATATTCCCAAGGAAACAATCGACAGATGGGTTGCTGATGACGAAGAAGGATACAGAGAATTTCTCGCAGGAGCGTGAGAATCTTTCTGGATACAAGTGTCCTTCTTGCTGCCTGTCGTTCCAAATCTGGAGCATCAAGAGCCATTCTTGATATAGCCGCAAAACAACGATGGAAGCTACTCGCCAGTCCATGGGTTCGTAATGAGGTTGAGAAAAATCTCTCCAAATTTCCTTTTGAATCCACGGCGGCATGGGTTGGCTTGCGTTCCCGTATTTCTCTGGTCGATGATGTTGTCTCCATAGATCGAGCCTTGGTTTTTCCAGCCAGTAAGGATCGACCAGTTTTGATTACGGCTCTGGCTTGGGCTGATGTTCTTCTCACATTGGATCGGGAGGATTTCATCAAGGTGCTGGGTTCATCATGCTATGGGATGCCAATTCTTCTCCCAGCCGAGTTTTTGATTCGGGAACGAAAGTTCGGACGCTTGGTGTGATTGCGTCGACTCAATATCGGTCGTTTTTGAAACACCTCCGACTCACTTCATGAATTTCAGAAAAACTGGCGTTTAAATGTCTCAATACCTATCTCAAAAACAATGTATCTTTTCTAAATTATAATATTGACTTTTGAGACAGTTTCAGTAAAAATCCCACCCATGAACATTGGCTATTGCAGAATCTCCACCTCGGATCAAAACCTCGAACTCCAAATCCAAGCTCTCAAAGAAGCTGGATGCGAAAAAATATTCGAGGAGGTGGCATCAGGAGCAAAGGATGATCGCCCCAAGCTGAAGGAGGCAATCGAGTATGCCCGTGAGGGTGATGTTTTGGTTGTCTGGAAACTGGATCGGCTTTCACGCTCTTTGAAACACCTCATCGAGTCGGTGAATGATCTTGAGAAGCGGGGAATCGGATTTCGGTGCATCACTCAACAACTGGATACCACCAGTCCAAGTGGAAAATTGATCTTTCATGTCTTCGGCGCAATTTCGGAATTTGAAAGATCGTTGATTCGGGAGCGCACAGCGGCGGGAGTCAAAGTAGCCAGAGCCAGAGGTCGCCTCGGAGGTCGGCCAAAAGTTCTCGATCAAGAGAAGGTCACCATTGCCCAAGCCTTGTATGACGATGGGAAGACCACGGTGGAAAAAATCTGCAAGACTCTTGGAATTTCGAGGGCGACTTTTTACAGGAATGTGAAGCAGAAAGCTGCTTGAGAATTTATAAAAAGAGGGAGCTTTAGAAGTCTATAGAAACTGGGTTTCCAGACCGCGATGTCTGGAGATGCTTATAGAATCTGATTCTTCTGGCGTTTGTATTCTAAAAATCACCAATCACCCGCAAACCCTGATAAATACTGGCTTCGAGAGATTCTTCTGTTTTCATGAATACAGCGTTTTTGTCCAAAAGAGTTTTTTCCCATCAGCAAATCATGAAAAATCAAGACAAGGATTTTTTGAATACAGTAGAGCCAATATTCACTTCTCCTTTTTTGGAAATCAGCGGTCACTGATGAAGCATCGGATCGATGCCATATTCCTCAAGACTGAGGTTATGGCTTCCCAGTTGTTGCAATCACAAATGGAGCGGCATCTCTGACTGCTGCAAGCAGACCCTTGTCTTTTTTGATTTTTAGAAGCCAGTCCCTTTGTTTTTCAGAGAGTGATCGAGATGCATCACTGCTGGCAAACCACAGTGGGAAAAATTTGCGAGACGCTTAGAATTTTCAAAGTCACTTTTTATCGCCATCTCGTGCAGAAAGCGGCATAGTGTTTTTGATACGACGCGATTTTTAACTGAGTAAAATTCGGAAGACCGAGAGAAGATTTTAATAAAAGAAATTCGGCTCGAAAAAAAGCTTTTCGGCTAATCATTGCCCATTTAAAAAGTATACAATGAAAACTCAGCTTGATAAAATGAAAGTGAGGTTGGTTAAACTATTGGATAGAATCTTCGACTTCACCAAACGAAAAAATTTCGCAATCGACTCCGTTCTCTCTGTTTTCGAAAAAGGAGGGGATATGAGTATTCCAGCAGGACTTTTACTTTTTCTAAAATCATTTGTTTTGAAAAAAAAGTGTTTTTATAGATAAAGCATGATCCCCCGTAAATCAGTTGGTGTAATCGCAGAGTAAAGCCCAGAGGGAGACATTAGGAAAGAATGTTATCGATTTGCAAGACTTACTATGTACCCAAACACAATTAATGCAATGTATCCTAAAATCTTGGAAACAAAAAAAGCGATAAAGCCGAGTATGGAAGCTCTACAAATAGCGGATAATAATCCATTAATCTTAGGAATAGCGGGAGCAATCAAAATTGCCCCCATCGTCGCAAGACGATAGTTGGAAGATAATTCTTTCCAAAACGCCAATAGAAATATAGTCAACGAACTACCAAGCCACAGATAATAAATACCGATATTATTGTATCTGCTCGATAGAGGATTTTGCCTGCTGAAATTCTTGAAAAATAAAGTGCAAACTGAGAATGCAATTATTGTCGAGGCTAACACAGGAATTGGGGCATGTGAGAAATCGACTCCCATCAGATTGTATACCGAATGTGAATTATAGGAGAAAGTCACATAACCTGCTGCGATAAAAATTAAAGATTCGATAATTGATCTTACATTGTCAGGATGTCTTGAACCTTTTGCTCTCATCGCTCCTTTTCGACTCTTAACCTGCTTTTGCTGGAGTTGTTCTTTGTGGAGTTGCTCTTTTTGGAGTTTTTCTTGTTTTAGCTGATTCTCCCTGAAAGCTTTCTCGTTTTCAGCGATTCTTATTTTATCTATTTTATCCCTAAATTTCGAAAGTTGATCTATGAAAATATCTGGATCCTGATCTAATTGAACGACATCCTTACGCCTCTTGAGCCACGCTAAAAGATCATCATCTTGCTCAAAAACCACAAAATCATCATCATCATCATCAGAAACTTCATCACTGCGATATAAAGAATTCACAAAATCATCATATAGATTATTGAATACTTTAAACCTTAGTATGTTAGTAGTATTTTCGATTAACCCATCGCATTCAGAATACGATAATTGTTGATACCTTACATCTAAATCTTCCTCCCCCCCCCAGTCTGATTCATTAAAATTAATAAATTTACCAAAATGGATTTCAAAAAAACAATCCGATAGGAACTCACTGTTTGTAAGATCATTATAGAGGTCTTCCATGTGATCGCTAAAACTCGGGCTTTTCAATAATAACTCAGCACCAAGTTTTGCTTTCTTCTCATCGGATAGAGCTAAAAGCGAAAGCTCCAGCATTTTTGCCCTTATGCTGTTTACATGTGCATTGTCTTGTATTTTTTTCTGCTTTTGAAGAGACTCTCTCTGCAATCTCTCCTGCTCCCAAAGGGACTGCTGTTGCAATCTTTCTTGCTCTCTAAGAGTCTCTTGTTGCATTCTCTCCTGCTCTCTAAGAGTCTCTTGTTGCATTCTCTCCTGCTCCCACAGGGACTCCCGCTGCATTCTCTCCTGCTCTTGAAGAGACTCTCGTTGCAACCTCTTCTCATTATCAGCATTTTGCTGACTGCGTTTGCAGGATGGGCAGATTCTGGACTCGGAGTATCCTCCGCATTCGCTACATGTAAGCATAGGTATATAATTTCTTTTATTTGAACCAAGCTTTGACCGATTCCCATTTTTTCGGTTTTGTGTTTCTAGACAGCAGGATTTTTTGCGGTTGGCTCATATTTGTTAGTTTAAATTTCTGTTTTCAGGGGTTTAGATTTCATGTCTTAGCCGATTCACAAATGGACATCAAGAATTTTTTGAAAATCAGCTGCAGCATCGAAACTGCGGAATGGTGCAGGAATAGTTGGAAATTTTGCAAATTCCGCAATTCTGGATAAATTTGGCATTTTTAGATTTTTTGGATTAGAAAAACAATAATTGAAGCTGCAATCAATCCACCAATAGCAACAACCGAGAGGCATCCCTTTATATTTTTGGTGGATGCTGAAGAATTTGATGCATTTTCAATTGGCCACCCTGTATCTGGATGTCCGTAAATATCCTTTATTACCCCAATCCGCTTCGGTTCGCCATCAAGGGTAAGTTCTCTCCCGACTATCTGGAAAAAATCGTTTCTAGCCGATTCTAGAGTAAGATCACCTTTAAACTTCCCAAGATTTTTACGCGAATTTGAGTTGAATACTCCAAAAACAGTAGGAAAATTTGAATCACTACCTGAAACTGGCGGGTTCTTCAGCATACCTATCTGAAGCATGCTCTCCCTCGCTTTTACATAATCCATCCTTTCCAATGTTGCAACCATAACTGGACAATTAGATTTTCCATGTGGATTCTTATTAGGTCGATAAAAGACCGACATCGCAAATGGATATTCAATAGGAGGAGGCTGAAATGTCTTTTGTGGTGACATTGCATTAAAAACCTCCGCAAGAGTGATTGGATTCTTCTGCAAAATTAAAACAAAATCACCCCAAACCCATGATTCCCCAGCATCGGAACTGTGTAAGGGTGCAGGAATAGTTGGAAATTGTGTGAGTGGAATAAGATCGGGAGTCATAGGTTCACATTCCTGAATCAGGAGCTTTTCGGATAGAATAGAAGCTAATGGGGCGTGTCAAGCTTGTATGAGTTCATTACCTGGTGAGAGAACTTTGCATAGGAGGAATAAGAGACAATGCAGCTCCTCATAACAAGGTTGAAGAATGCCAGCAAGCAAAAACCAAAATTTCGGCTGCGATCTTAAGAATGTTCCCTTGTTTATCTCATTAAGGATTGCTCTAGAAATCGCTTTTATTTCATTTTAGGGGCAAGGTAGCGGAATTTCGTTCTCAAATCGAATTTCGCCATTATTGGAAAAATCAGTTCCGCAGGGCAGTATAAATTTATCGAAAATGTAGAATAGCCTTTGTTGGTCAGATAGTAGCGCCAATTTGACGCATTTTTCCAAATACCAAAATTCCAGAAAAATTTGAAAAAAATATTGGAATTGGCTTCGGGAATTCAAGAAATTGATTGCAATATGGGCTAAATTTTGGTGCCTATATTCTATAAAAAAGTTGCCTACTAGGTTTTTCTAATATTCAAATTCTTATTTTCAATTCATTTTTGATATATTAAAAAAATAGATTGATTTTTTAATAGCCTGTAAAAACATAACATGTAATAAAAAAATTACTAATTTACTATTGTGTTTTTTGTTTGTATACTATTGAAAATAATATTATTATATTTTACAGTTCCAATATATGTATATGCGCTTGAATGATGTATGATTGTTTTTTGTGCTTGATATGTGTTGAAAACTAATATACTATTTTTCGTGCATCTTATGAAGATAGTTGAAAATAGAAATAAAACAGTATCGTTGTATTGTAAAATACCTTGTGTTTGTGAAGCGTATCTTTTAAAATTAGAAAAAACCAAACAGATTTTGTGTTGGTTTACTCAAAGAACTGTTGATAACTTCTGCAAATATGACAGTGATTGCTTTGTATTAAGTCCGAGTGTGTCTCTTAAAACCAGATTTGGAAAAAATTACAAAAACTATTTGAAAGAACTGCATGATAACAACCTGCTTTTCAGAAAAAGTCTCGGAAATGGAATGCATTTTGACAAGAATCTTGGGATTGCTACTTCGTATAAGCTTAGTTTCTCATGTTTGAGGGCTATTTACAATAAGCAATTCGATTTTGTTCCGATTGAATCGAATTATACCTTGCCTAAATCCAGAACTGGAAAATGGTGTTTATCGAAAAACTCGACAAAAAATCCAAAATCTTTGAAGATTCTTGATTCCTACAAGGGTATTTCAGTCGATTCGGATTGGATAACAGTTTTTCAAACCGATTCAAAATATCCTGCAAATCATCACAAGTATCCAAACCAACCCCTTGCTCAGTATGGTTTGTTCATTAATGCCTATTCTTGTGTAGAATCTATTCAGAGTAAAACAATCTCGGTATCCTGCGAGGGGCAATCTGGCAGATTAAACCATACCTTTCTTCAGATGAGCGGATTCGTTCGAGGTTATGTCCGTAAAAATGGTGAAAAATTGGTTGAAATTGATGCAAAATCGTTTCACGCATTTCTTTTAGCAACTTGCATCAAAAATGAATCGGAAAAGGAACGATACTTGAGTTGTGTGGGCAATAAATTCTACGAACAATTCACCGATCCCCATAATTCCCGCGACAGTGTAAAAGTATCCTACCAAAGATTTGTTTCTGGCAAAATACACAGGGATCGTAAAGCACAAGAAATTCGCAAATGGCATGAGGACAACTTCCCAGACATCATATTAAAGATGAATGCCCTGAAAAGTGAGGGCAAAACTTGTCAAATGTTTCTTCAGCAATTGGAATCCTCGATATTTGTCGATAGGGCTTTTATGAGATCGGATTTTTTTTGCCTCCCGATGCATGATGGCTTGGCCGTTCTTCAAGAAGATACGAAAAAGGCAGAGGATTTGATCAATGCTGCATTTGATGAACAGCTCGGCTACAGGATTCCTCTGGATACCAAGTAATTTTGTTGCGGTCACTGGGTTTAATAAAACGGATTTCGCGTTATTCCGCCAAGAAATTATACAAGTCGTTATAATTGAATATAATAACTTTTGAAATTTGTGGAAATATCTGCAAATCCTGATGAAATATTGCAATATTTTGCACAAAAACGGCTGATTTATTGAACTTTTTGGAGTTTTTGAATTGAAAATTGAGTTGGGATAATCTTTTTCCAATTCATTTTTAATCTGAGGCGTTTCTCTTTCTCCCTAAATGGGCTTATGTAGGGTTTTCTGGAGAGAAGAATAGCTAGGTCGCCAAATTCAACTCCGATCATTTACAGGGCTTTTAAACGCAAAAATCTAAAATTCTATCGAAAAATCCAAATGGAATTTAATTTTCGGTATTTTTGTAGGTATTTTTGTCGGAAATTGGAAAAAATGAATTGATTTAAATTTATTTGAATTAGATTATAAATATCTGTATATTAAAGTATTTAGCATTGACAAATGCCTTGAAACTGATATGATGAATTCATGAAAAATCAAGAACTTCATAAATACATCGGTCATTTAACCCAGCTTGAATCCCTTAACAAAAATCTTCAGTTGCTGGAGATGCCCTCGCTGGTAATCAACATTTATAAAGCAATCGAGCAACTTCATATAAAAAATGATGCCATACAAGAGTATATTGTAAAATATACGAGTTCTTTGGAAATTGGTGATGGGTTTATGACTCCCCAGAAAGCAATGGACTATTTAAGCTTTTCAAAAGGCACGTTCGATAAATATCGATACAAGTCAAAAATAAAGATCAAAGGTTATCAGCTTGATGGAAAAACTTGGTTCAAAAAATCTGATTTGGATCGTTTTATGCTTACTTATCAGGCAAAATCAAGCGATCTGGCGTGAATCCAACACCACCTTAATGGATTTTGCATAATTGGCGGGTGGTTTTATCGCAAACCAAGCATTGGCTTCTCTATCTGCGACATTTCGCTTATAACTTCTCATTACCTCCTCCCGCGAGTTACCCATTTCATCCGCAACCTGATCTACATTTCCCTTGAGGATGCGATACCGATAGCTGCAATAGCTGTGTCGCAATCCGTCATAGATATCTCGAACCCCAGCATTTTTTTTGAGAGTTGAAAATCTCCCATCAAATGCACTTTTGAGTTCCCAAATTTGCCCTTTGAGTTTTTTAAAGGGACTCAGCCACGCCAAAGCGTTAGCTGGAATGGGAACATCGCGAGTTGCCTTGGAGTTTACTTTTTGACCGTAGACAGGCAAGGAATTGTCCCTCCAAACAAAGTGCTCCCAGCGCAAGCGATCCCTGTCCACATCCTCTCCATGAGCTTCCGCAGGTCGCAAGCCCATAAACCCTCCCAAGACGAGAATCGGAATCAAATCGATGTCCTTCTTGATGGCAGTATGAAGAAGTTTGGTGATCTCTTCTGGTGAATAAATTTCGACGGGCAGATTAGTCCTTTTCTTAGGTGCTGCGATTTTTTGGAATTCTGTTTCTTCCCCATTTTCAGGAATTGCCTTGAGCGTCCTTCGTGCATAAAGCGACATGGCTACCAATGATCCTCGATAATTTTTTTTGGTCTTCGGTTGCCATGCTTTCCGAGTCCTATTGTCGATCTGAGAATCGAACCATTGCTGAATTTCCCCAGCATCGATTTCGTGAATTTTTCGACTTCCAAAAGTTTTGGCAAACCTGCCGCAATGCTTTTTGAGGTTTTTGATTTGGCTGCTGGATGTGTTGTTTGCGATCCGCGATTGAATGAATTTGTCGCAGCAATCCTTGACTGAGAGCGGCACAAGCTTCTTTCGCCTATGATGGGCGATGTAGAAATCAACCGCTTGCCAGAGTGAAGCGTTATCCGACTCCTGCTTCAATTTCTGCTCCAACTCGAAGTAATGCTTCCTATCACGGGAGAGCGGGAACTGGCTTTCTGATTCCGATAGGTCGGTGTCCAGCTTGTCAAATTCCTTAGCTAAAAATTCGAGTGCCTTATCGAAGGTAGCAAATGTGTTTTGTTTTGCCTCGTGGGCGAACATGAAATGGGTTTTGAATTTTCCATCTGCGCATTTGTAGACGCTCCCATGGCGACCATTTTTGCTGAAGGGATAGGGGAAGGTTGTTTTTTTCCGAGGCATGGCTTTTTAAATATACAACAATATACAAAAAGGGAAAGCTGAAACGGGGTTAATTACGAAAAAGAGTAAAACGCTTGAGAGCGAGTATAGGGCTGCTCCTAAGGAGATTCGGGTAGAATTAGGGAGGAAATAAAAACTGCTCGGGGGGGGACTCGAACCCCCATGCCTTGCGGCATGCGCCCCTCAAACGCACGTGTCTGCCATTTCACCACCCGAGCGAGGAGTGGAGAAATTAGAGCATTTTGAAAGGGATGCAAGCGTGAATTTCGAAGGGAATGCGCTTGCCGCTGGAAGCAGGCGGAACCTAGATTTGCGGGATGAAAATCTTGGTGACCGGCGGGGCCGGATTCATTGGCTCGCATGTGTGCGACCGGCTCTTGCGTGAAGGCAGCGAAGTGACGGTGATCGATGATTTCAACGATTTCTACGATCCGGCGATCAAGCGGGCCAACATCGCCGCGCTTGGCAGTGGGGTGGCGGTTCAGGAAGGTGATATACGCGATCGCGATTTTGTGCGGCGGGTTTTCGCGGACGGGCGTTTTGACGCCATCATCCACCTGGCCGCGCGCGCCGGGGTGCGACCCTCGCTGAAGGATCCCCAGCTTTACATCGACACCAACATCACGGGCACGCACAACCTGCTGGAGGCGGCGCGGGAACAAGGCGTGGGCCGGTTTGTGTTTGCATCCAGCTCCTCGGTTTATGGGCTTTCGAAGGTCGTGCCCTTCAACGAAAATCTTGCCCTGCCTCAAACGCTGAGTCCCTACGCGGCGACCAAGATCGCGGGCGAACACATCTGTGGAAACTACGCGCATCTCTACAAAATGCGGGTTGTGTGTCTGCGCTTCTTCACGGTTTACGGTCCGGGGCAGCGACCGGATTTGGCGATTCATAAATTCACCGACGCGATTCACCATGGACGATCGATCCCGCAGTTCGGCGATGGCTCCACGCGGCGCGATTACACTTACATCGACGACATCGTGCAGGGTGTGACGGGCGCGCTGCGCTACGAGGGACCGCATTTCGATATTTTCAATCTCGGAGAAAACCAGACCACGACTCTCTCGGAGCTGATCTCTGCAATTGAAAGCGCGCTGGGTAAAAAAGCCATCATCGAGCGCCTGCCGGAGCAACAGGGCGACATGCCGCTCACCGCAGCCGATATCACAAAGGCTCGCGAGCTGTTGGGCTACAACCCCCAGACGAAAATCCGCGAGGGAATTCCCAAGTTCGTGGAGTGGTATTTGAACAAATGAAAGACGCCGTCGACATCGCCTCGGCGCTCATTCGCATTCCGAGTGTGAATCCCGATGGTGGCGATCCCGGCACGGATCAAACAGGCGAGGCGGCTTGCGCTTCGTGGGTGGCAGATTTTTTGCGCGGCTGCGGAGCGGAGGTTTCTTTGCGGGAAGTTTTGCCTGGACGCCCGAATGTCGTTGGACGCTTTCCAAGCCGCCGCGCTACTGGTCGCCGGATTCTTTTGGCTCCGCATCTCGACACGGTGAGCGTGGCCGGCATGACGATCGATCCCTTCAGCGGTGAGGTGCGCGACGGGAAGCTTCTCGGACGCGGCGCCTCGGATACCAAAGGCACGGCCGCTGCCATGCTTTGGGCGCTACGCGAGGCGCGGGAGGTTTTGGCCGAATCCCCCTACGAAGTTTGGTTTGCCGGGCTGGTGGGCGAGGAAGCGGGGCAGTTCGGCGCGAAGGCGCTGGCGGCAGAGGAGAAATTTGATTTTGTGATGGCTGGCGAGCCGACATCGCTGGATGTCGTTCACACGCACAAGGGCTCATGCTGGCTCCAGCTCCGCACCCATGGGCGGGCCGTGCATGCCTCCCAACCCGATGCGGGGGAAAATGCCATTTACCGAATGATGGAGGCGATCGATTGCCTGCGGCAGGAGGGAATCCCCAAACTCGCCGCGAGTTCGAATCCCGTCCTCGGCACATCAACGCTCAGCGTTGGAACGATCCGTGGCGGTTCGAAGGTCAATATCGTCCCCGATTTTTGCGAAGCCTCGGTGGATATACGAATCATTCCGGGAATGGATCCTGGATTCATCGTGGACCTGTTGCAACAGCGCGTGCCGAATATCGAAATCGACCTCAAGCGCTCTGAGCCACTCCACACGGATCCCTCGCACCCGATCATCTCGCACTTGGAATCGCTGGGCTCAAAACTCGTGGGCGCACCGTGGTTCTGCGATGCGGCAGTCTTCGCCTCGCACGGCTGCCCTTCCGTGGCCATCGGACCGGGCTCCATCGCACAGGCGCACACGGCGGACGAGTTCATCCGGGTCGCCGACCTCGAAGCGGGGGCGGATTTTTTTCTGCGCTTCCTGAAATCACTCGCATAGCCGGGAGCATCAGCGTTCTTGATCTCTTTCCGGTGAAATGGAAGATTCGCGGCCATAAGCAAGGAATATTACAGTTGGGAAAAGGACTCCCGGGCCTCTGACAAACCTCTCTACGCCCGTAAAATCGTGTGGGTGCCGCTTGCGGTTCTCGGTGCGGGCGTTATTGCCGCGTGGATCGCCTTCGGTATTCTCACGCAGAAATACGAGGCGCGTGCGGATGAGTTCGACCTCACGCAAGTGAGCCAGATGGAGGCGGCATCGATCCTCTACGACCGCAAGGGCCGCGAGTTTGGGAAACTTTTCATTCAAAACCGTCAACCGGTTCCCTACGACCGCCTGCCCCCGATGCTGGTAAAGGCCGTCATCGCCGCCGAGGACAACCGTTTTTACGATCACGACGGGGTGGACTACATGGGCATTTTCCGCGCGGCCATAACGAACTGGCGCAAGGGCCGCATCGCCCAGGGGGCCAGCACGGTGACCCAGCAACTCGCCCGCAATTCCTTCGAGCTTCGCGAGCGCACCTACGAGCGCAAACTGGTGGAACTCTACCTCGCCTGGCGCATCGAAAAAAATTTCAGCAAGAAGGAGATCATTGAGCACTACCTGAACCGCGTCTATTTCGGTAGCGGGTTCTATGGCGCTGAAGCAGCCTCGCAGGGGTATTTCGGAAAAAATGCCGCCGACATGACAATCGGCCAGTGCGCCAATCTGGCGGGACTCCTCAAGAGCCCCCAGGCGCTCTCGCCATTCAACAACCCCAATGACTCCACCGAGTCTCGGAATTTCGTCCTCGGGCGCATGCGTGAGTTGGGATTCATCACGCGCAAGCAATACGAGGAAGAGCTCGCCTCGCCGCTCGGAACCGTGCAACGCACGAATCCCTTCAAAGTCAGCTACGCCATCGAGCTGATCCGGCAACAGATCATCAAGGCTCTGGGCTTCGAGCGCGCGATGAATGGCGGATACCGCATCGACACGACATTGGATGCCGATTTGCAGCAGGCGGCCGACCGCGCCACGCGCGAGGTTTTGTTGAAAATCGAGCAACAGCAGGGCTACACGCACCCGACATTCGAGCAATACCGCGCCGCCACGAAGAAAATCGAGGACGCGATCAATCGCGGCAACATGTCCGTCAAAATGCCGGAGCCGAAATACCTGCAAGGCGCCGCTCTGGTCGTGGAGAACACGGCGGGTGGAATCCTCGCTCTCACCGGCGGACGCGATTTCAAGCACAGCGAATACAACCGCGCCCTGCAGGGGAAACGCCCCGCCGGCACGGCATTTACGCCCTTTGTTTTCGCATCGGCCTACGAGTCCGGCATCTTCCCCGGAGAGATCGTGCAGGATGCCTGCATCGACAATCGCTATGTAATGGTCGGCGGCGAGACTGGTCTCCTCGGCGAGTGGGGAGTCGAGATCCAGGATAACGAATACGAAGGGCCCATGACCACGCGCGATGCCCTTGTGAAGGGCAAGAACGCCGCCACCGTGCGCCTCGGGATGCAAGTGGGTCTCGATGCTGTGAAAAAAACCGCAGCCGCTGCGGGCATTAGCTCGCCGTTGAGGGATTACTCGAACGCCTTCCTCGGCAGCAGCGAACTCAGCCTCGACGAACTCGTGCTCGGCTACACCGTTTTTCCAAATGTGGGCCAACGCCCCGCCGACCTCTACATCATCCAGTCGATCCGCGAGCCGGATGGTGAAATCATTTTCAAGGCCCCGCGCAAACGCTACCGCGCGATCTCGCCAGCCGCGGCCTACGAGACGCACTCTGTCATGTCCGACTTCATGGAGCGCGGCGTCGGTTCGCTCGGACGAAAACAATTCGGCCTCGGCGGCTTCCCGGTCGCTGGAAAATCCGGCACGGCCTACGGATTCACCGACACCTATTTCCTCGGCTACACAAACACGGTGACCTGCGGCGTCTGGGTCGGCTTCGACAAGCCTACAAAAATCTACCGGGGAGCCTTCGGCAAGGATCTCGCCCTACCGATCTGGAGCCAAATCATGAACGCCGCCGCGCAGAGCTACCCGCCCCGCGAGATCGAGCGTCCATCGGGCCTGAAAGAAGTCGAAATCTGCCGCTCTTCGGGACTCCTCGCCACACCGCGATGCTCGGCGAAACAAGCCGATCCGGTCACAGGCGAACGCCCCGCCGACGCCAACACCTACAAGGAACTCGCCACCGAAAAACAGGCGCCCACCATCCCGTGCGATATCCACGGCGGTGGAGTCCGCACCTACGCCAGGGAATTCGACGAAGCCGACTGGCCGCGCGCAGCGACCGCTATCGATCTCACAAAAATTCGACCCGTTGCCGTGACCTCTCCGCCGTTGGTTGGCTTCAATGACATTTACCGCTCCGTCCGTCCTGGCGCGGAATCTGAAAACGACGAGGACATTCCCGTCGCCAAAGCAGTTCCGGTCAACACACCACCGCCCGCTCCCGATGCCGCTGTGCCCGCCGCAATACTGCCGGGTGAAGTGGAAATCCGCCGTGCGGAACCTGTGAACTCCCAATCCGCCCCCATGGAACAACCCGCCATCGAGGCACCGCCGCCTGCGGCGATTGATTTTTTCTAGGACTCCGATGCTTGAACTCCGCCAAGTCAGCAAGCGCTTCGGTTCCCACGAAGCCCTCAAGGACGCGAGTTTTACAATCAACGCCGGCGAGTTCATGACCTTTCTCGGCCCCTCCGGATGCGGCAAGACCACCTGCCTGCGACTCATCAGCGGATTCGACACGCCAAGCTCGGGCCGGATTTTCATCGATGGCAAGGATGTGACATTTGATCCCCCCTACCGCCGCGATGTGAACCAGGTTTTTCAGAGTTACGCCCTCTTCCCGCACCTCACGATTTACGAAAATATCGCCTTCGGGCTGCGCATGAAACGCGTCGCGCAGGCAGACATCACCCGCCGCGTCGAACGCGTCGTGCAGATGACCGCACTCGGCGATTTCGTGAACCGCAAGCCGGCGCAACTTTCCGGCGGCCAGCGCCAGCGCGTCGCCTTGGCGCGCGCGATCGTCTGCGAGCCCAAGGTCCTCCTCCTCGACGAACCCCTCAGCGCCCTCGATGCCAAGCTGCGAAACCAAATGCGGCTGGAACTCAAACAACTTCAGAAAAAACTCGGCATCACTTTCATTTATGTGACCCACGACCAAGAGGAAGCCCTCACCATGAGCGACCGCGTGGCCGTGATCAACGCCGGACGCGTCGAACAGATCGGCACCGTGAACGAGATTTACTACAAGCCCGCCACGCGTTTCGTCGCCTCCTTCATTGGCGAGACAAACATCGTCGAAGCACAGATTATCGATTCGCACTCCGGCACGCTGCGATGCCGCCTCAAAGGCGGTCTCGAATTGCATGTCAGCCAACAAGAATTCCACCCCGCCGGAAATGTCCTCCTCTCCCTCCGCCAGGAAAAAATCCGCCTTCACCGCACCGACCCCAAAGACCTCAATTCCTTCCCCTGCCGAGTCAGCATGGAAATCTTCAAAGGTGCCGTCGATGAACTCACCCTCTCCGTCCAAGGAGACCTCACACTCGGAACGGTCATCGCCAATGATGGCCAAGATGGAACGGATTTCCACGAAGGCGATCAAATCTTCGCCAGCATCCAGCCCGGGGATATCCAAATCGTGGCAGAGTAAATCCTCCACTGCCGCCAAGCAGGCGGTCAAAATGCGACAGCCAAGTGGTCATTTCCGTTCAAAAAAAATTTTGAAAAAAGAATTGACCAGTAATTTCAATGAGATACGACATGGCACAGATAGTGCTTGAACAGCGTGAACCGCCGTATCAGGCAGTTTATCTCGGGACAGCCACAAGGCGACTCCCGCGAAAAGAAACAAACAACAAACAACTAAACAAAAATGAAACTGAATAAATCGATTGTTGCTCTCACGAGCCTGGTGGCCTTTGCCGCCACGCCGCTCTTCGCGGGAACCGGCAAAACCTTCAAAGAGACCGTCGTGGTCCAAGAGGAGCAGACTCCTTGGTATAGTGCTTCATTAAGCACCGGATATGACAGCCTCTACATGTTCCGAGGCGTCAATGTGCTTCGTAATGACGGGGGCTACGGAAATGGTCTGTGGTCCACTACTGCCAGCTTCACATGGAATATCACTGAAAACGATTTCCTTACAGTCGGTGGCTGGATGGCTTTCGGTCTCGGTAACTCGGGTGGATACCGCGAACTAAATGTTCCAGTCAATTATGTGCACACATTTGGCGATTTGTCGCTCGGACTTGGATATACGTTTTACTATACATTCCCACAAGGAAGCCAATTCTTTGCGAACGAGCTGAATGCTAGCGCAGCTTACAACTTCGATCTCGGTTTTATGACGCTCACTCCTTCGGCGACATACTTCTTTAACCTTGGTCCTGATAGTGACACTGGTTATGGATCTGTTCCAGTTGCCAGCAGTTACCTTGATCTTCGCGTAAGCGGCAACATACCTGTAATTGGTGAGGTTGTTTCGATCGCCCCTTGGGTCGCATTCGGTCTCAACTTCGATTACAACACTGAGCCAACCAACACCGGTCTCGCTCCATTCTCAGGTGCGAACAATCTTGAGTTCGGTGTTTCCGTGCCTTGGGCAATCAATGATGTAATTACCGTCTCGGGATATGCTGCATACAGCATTGCTTTCGAAGACCTCGGTGGGGTTACCCAAGAAAATACGCTCTGGGGCGGCGGTAAAGTCACCTTCGCGTTCTAAGATCGCTTAAGATAAATTCAACAAAAACCCCTTCTGCTCACGCGGAAGGGGTTTTTTATTGCGCTACCGGAAGCAATTTGGAATTGGCCGTTTCGGCGCGTTGCTTGGCGACATCCTCGGCAGAGACCTTGGGAGACTGCGGACTCCAGGTGGCTAAAATATAATTCAAAACCTCGGCCGTTTGCTCATCGCTCAAATCCGCACGCCAGGAAGGCATGATGCCCTTGTAGATTTTTCCATCGCGCTCCAATGGCCCACGCTGGCCGAGCAGTAGGAGCCGAATCAATTCCTCAGATGGCCCGGCAAGACGCGGCGACCCCTGAAAAGGCGGGCAATTTCCTGGAATTCCCCCACCATCGACCTGATGGCATGCCGTGCAGCGCGTCAGGTAAATATCCCGACCGGTCAGCGGTGTCGTATCGACGGTGGAATCCGCCGCCGGACCACAAGCGGAGAGAGCCATCGCACAACAAATTCCCACGCTGGATGAGAGCCAAGATTTCCATCCGAGCCTGGTATCCAAGGAGTCTTGTAGAAAAATCGGCCTATCCATCTCCTCTGTGAACTCTGTGTCCTCTGTGGTCAATCCTTCCCCTGCGGCAAACCCAACACGCGGCGGATATCCCCCGCCATGGCCTCCGAATTCGCAAGTTGGTCCATTTTATAAACCAGACGCAAATTTCCCTTGGGATCAATCAGATATGTGCTTGTTGAGTGATCAATCAAGTAGTCCTCCTCGCCCTGCGGACCTTTGGGATCCTTGCGATAAAACGCACCGTAGGCCCGCGCGGTGTTGCCGATTGCTTCGGGCGAGCCTGTGAGACCGGTGAATTTTTCATCAAACATCGGCATATATTTTTTGAGGTCTGATATGTCATCGCGCTTATCCACACTCACAAAAACGACGCGCACCCGATCCCTTACCTCGGCAGGCAGGGCGCGGCGGGCGGCGGCGAGGTTGGCGAGCGAAGCCGGACAAATGTTCGGGCAGCAAGTGAAACCAAAATTCAGCAAAACCAAACTCCCACGCTGATCCTCCAAGCGGAAGGCGTTCCCATTCTGATCGGTGAGCTCAAAGGGGTAAGCAGCCCGCAGCGGCTCCAGGCTTTTTCCAAACCAAGTCGCATCGGTTTTGTTGGCAGACTCCATGCCGGCGATCACAAAAATTCCGGCACCGACTAGCGCAATGAGCGCTAGCGCGAGTCTCAGCCCCGCTCGGCGGTTTTTTTGAGCGGAAGCCTCAGGCATTTCTCAACATCCGGATTTCCTCGGCAGCGTCCTGCGCGCGGAAGACCGATGTTCCCGCGACAAGCAAGTTGGCGCCGCTGCGAACGGCTTCGGTCGCTGTTTTGACATTGATGCCGCCATCGACCTCGATGTGAAAATCAAACGGCCCCGCCTCGCGCCAAGACGCCGCTTCGGCGACCTTGTCCAGCATGGATGTCAGGAACGGTTGGCCGCCAAAACCGGGGTTCACGGTCATGATCAAAAGAATATCAAACTGACCGAGAAACGGCTGCACCAGATCCACAGGCGTCTGAGGACTAACGGCCAGTCCGGCCAGAAGCCCGGCATCACGCACGGCGGCGAGAGTTTTTGAGACATCATGCTTGGCCTCCACATGCGAGGTGATCGAACTCGCGAGAGGCAGAAAACGCGGAAGATAGTGGTAGGGATTTTCGATCATCAGGTGCACATCGAGCGGCAGGCGCGTGTGGCGCGAGGCCGCTTCCACAAAGGCCGGACCGAAAGAAATGTTGTCCACAAAATGGCCATCCATCACATCGCAATGAATCCAATCCGCGCCGGCCTGGGTGATGCGTTCCACCTCCGCCCCGAGGCGGCTGAAGTCACAGGCTAAAAGGGACGGAGCAACGATGGTTTTGCGCGGAGCCATGGAAATGACATACCTTGCTGCTATGGAATTTGCCAGCGACGAATACTTCATGCGCGAGGCGCTGCGGCAGGCCCGCCGTGCCTACGCCGCCGACGAGGTGCCATGCGGCGCGATCATTGTCAGAGAAGGAGAAATCATCGCCCGCGCGTGGAACCAGGTCGAAATGCTCAAGGATGCAACCGCGCATGCGGAAATGCTCGCCATCACTCAAGCCGAGGCAGCAGTGGAGGACTGGCGCCTCAACGATTGCGATCTCTATGTGACCAAGGAACCCTGCCCCATGTGCGCCGGAGCCATCGTCCACACACGACTCCGCCGCGTCATCTTCGGCTGTCCCGACCCCCGTGGCGGCGGGGCCGGAGGGTTGGTGAACATTCTCCAAATGCCCCAACTCAACCACCGCTGTATCATTACCTCCGGGATTCTGGCTGATGAATGCGCTACCCTGCTGCGTGACTTTTTCCGGGCGAGACGCGAGCAGGCAGGCGTTATGAAATTGACCACAGAGGACACAGAGAGCACAGAGGAAAGACCGATATGAAGAGCGCAGCTGCGGTTCCTTTTGAAACTTTTCCCGCCTTGGATGCGCTCCCCGCAATTCGGGCTGTTTTTTTGCAGCGTGTGCCGGGGATGGATGTCAAAACCGACCGCGAAACGGCCTTGAAGCGTCTCGCGGGAATCCAGCGCGAGGCCTTGGATACGGTGGGTTTTTTGGACATGCGGCTTGCGAAGGCCAGCCAAGTCCACAGTGCGAATGTCGTGTGCATTTCCAGCGCCGACACCTTTCCCGTTCCCGATTGTGATGCCCTCATCACCACGGATCGCTCACTCTGTCTCGGCATCTATGTGGCCGATTGCGCCGCCGTGTATGTCGCCGATCGTCACGGCCGAGGCATCGGACTCGCGCACTCTGGCCGAAAGGGAACAGAACTCGGCATCGTTCCAAAAACCATCGCCGCCGTCTGCGCTGCCACCGGAGCCGATCCGCAAGACCTCATCGTGCAAATCTCCCCCTGCATCCGCCCGCCGCACTACGAGGTCGACTTCGCCGCCGAAATCCGCACCCAGACTGCCGAAGCAGGAGTCCGTGAAATCCACGACTGCACCAACTGCACCGGCTCAAATCTCGAGAGATACTACTCTTACCGAAAAGAGGATCGCCAAACCGGCCGCCTCCTCGCGGCTATGGCACTGGTTTGAAGCCTTGCGGGTTTGGGTTTTTTATCTCCAAAACCCGCATCGTGGCTCAAAGACCGCTCGGATAGGTCTCATCGACTTCGGCGACCCCGTCGGCTTCCCATGCCGGAGTGCGCTCGAGGGGTTCGACGGCGCGTGTTTCATCGAAATGGAAGACCGCGTCGAATTGCTTGGAGACATTGGCCGAGAAGTAATGGCTCTCGCGCTCGGTTTCGGGGCGGTAGATGACTCCGATGGCCCGTTCAAGGAGCGGATGTTGAAGCATCTCGGCCGCATCCTTGTGTTTTGAGAAATCCAGCCAGAAGCGTGGAATCCCGGTTTCGTGGAAAAGTTTCTCGCAGCTGTGGGAGAGGGCCGGGCGCACGGATTTGCGTTCCGCTGGCGTGTCCCAGTCGGAGGCCGCTGTGACGGTTCCGTTGTGGGTGGTGAAGCCAACGAGCACGGCCTCGGTGCCGAAATGCTCCCTTGCCAACTGGCCGATATTAAACTCTCCGCGATGACCCATCTGCGTGGCGCGGGCATCGCCGATATGGGAGTTGTGCGCCCACACGACGATCTTTGCGCGGCCATGAAGCGCCTCGAGATGAGAGGAAATTGCGAGCAGGGTATTCATCATGTGCCGGTCGCGAAGATTCCATGACTGCACATCGCCGCGCAGCATCGTGCGGTAGTAGTTTTCAGCATCGGCGACGACGGCGGCGTTCTGCTCGGCACAGAAGTAGGCCTCGCCGGCACGGTGTCCATCGAGCCCGAGCCAGAAGCCTTTTTTACGACGCAGGTCTGCAAGGGCCGCGACGACCTCATCCTCGCAGCTCTTGGAAATGCCGGTGCCGGTAAAGAGCCCGTAGCGCTTGGGATCGCCACCGAAATGATCGAAACACGCATATCTGTGGGAAAATGTCCGCGCCACTGCGGGATCTGTCTCCCGGAGATAGTCGAGGACGGCTTTCATGGACTCGTTGAGGCTGTAGAGGTCGAGGCCGTAAAAACCCACCTCTGCCTCGCCAGCGTCGATATTCCAATCACGCAGCCAGCCTGCAAAATCGAGCACATCGCTGTTTCTCCACATCCACTGCGGAAATCTTTTGAACCCGCTGAGCGCATCGGCTGCGGCGGTGTCGCCATCCGAGCCTGTCACAAATTCATTCACCCTCCAGGAATCGGGCCAGTCAGCCTCAACAGCCACGGCATTGAAGCCGAGTTCCTCGATGAGTCGTTTCGTGATTTCCGAGCGTGCCTCGTAGAATTCATGCGTGCCATGGGTGGCCTCGCCGAGGAGGACGACTTTGGCTTTTTCGCACCGTTCGATGAGGGCGTCGTAGTCAGACGGTTCGCCGAGCAGGGGCTCCGAGCTGCGGCGGATTGTTTCGATATCCACTGTCATGCGACCTCCGTGGGTTGAAGTTTCGCGCCCTTCCGGAGGAGTTCGTAAACGGTGTCATCGGACACCTGTGTGAAGTCGTCATACCATTGACCGACACCGAAGAAATCCTCCGGCATGACAAGGGCGACAAAATCCTCCACGAGCGATTCCATTTCCCATCGCACAGTCGGCGGCGCGACCGGCGTGGCCAGAATGATGCGGCCGACGCGCTGCTCGCGCAGGGCACTTATGGCGACCCGCATCGTCGAGCCTGTCGCGACTCCGTCATCGACAAGGATAATGGTTTTTCCCTTCAGAGAGATTGGATGCCGGTTCCCCCGGTAAGTTGCCTCGCGGCGCATCAACTCGAGCGCCTCGCGTTTCTCCACGGCCTCGAGCGAGTCGGGCGGGATACGGAGGCTCTCGATGACGCTGCGGTTCAAAACGCGCACGCCGCCACTGGCGATCGCACCCATGGCCAACTCCTCGTGGCCGGGAACACCGAGTTTCCGGACGATCATGACATCCAACGGAAGGTTGAGCGCACTGGCGATCTCATAGCCTATGGGAACACCGCCCCGGGGAAGTGCCAGGACGATGGTTTCGGGCCTGTTGGCATAGATCATGAGCTTTGCGGCCAGGATGCGCCCGGCCTCTTCGCGGTTTTGGAATCGGGCACTCATACTTCGACGACCTCCCGGTGGATTTCGTTTTGACGGGTTTCGCGGGCGAGGTGCTTTTTGAACCAGCCGGCGGCAAGACTGGAGACCTTCTCAAGTGCGCCTGGTTCTTCAAAAAGATGTGTCGCTCCGGGAATGATGGATAGTTTTTTAAGACATCGCAGGTGTTGGCTGGCCTCCTTGTTCAAACGCACAACGGCATCGTCCCTCTCGCCCACGATCAAGAGCGTGGGTGCGGTGACATGGCGAAGATGCTCGTAGGCGAGATCCGGACGGCCACCCCGGGAGACGACCCCGCTGATGCGCTCGCCGAGGATCGATGCGGCGGCTATAGCGGCTGCCGCACCCGTGCTGGCGCCGAAGAGGCCGATCGGTTGGTCATGAGCGGCGGGGTGGTCCTCCACCCACCTTACGGCAGTGATGAGACGATTCGTGAGCATTTCGATGTCGAAGCGAAGCTGACCGTCGGCGGCGTCCCTCCGTTCTTCCTGGCGGGTCAGGAGATCAAGGAGAACCGTGCCAATCCCGGATTCATGAAGGACCGAGGCCACGAATTGGTTTCTCCGGCTATGGCGGCTGCTGCCACTCCCGTGGGCGAAGATCACGATCCCCGAGGCGTTCGGCGGCATGATCCATTCGGCTTCGAGGTGCATGGAATCGACAGGTATTTGGACGATCCCGGAAAAGGTGTCCACGAGCCTGCCGCGGCTGTTTTTATGATGCGTGTTGAGCATGGTGTGTGTTTTTGAAAAGAGGTGGCTTGTTTACGAGGCGAAGCCGAAGCGGTGTTTCACCTCGGCGTAGTCCATGTGCAGCGAACGGCTGAGGAGTTCGGCCGCAACGCGCGTGGCGGCGACTTTCAGCAACCGGTCGAACTGATGGGGTTCGACGGGCACTCCGTCATGCATGATGGAGTGGATGCGGGCTCCGCTGGTGAGAAGTTGAACGAGGAATGTTTCCGCCTCGACGGGATCATCCGTGTGGTGGGTCTCCACGCGTTTGTTGTGTTCCGGAAAGACGGTGTAGTTGATGGCGAATTTGGCGAGCATTGGGTGAGTCATAGGTTCGGCGGCAATCAAACTCCTCATGCTCCCGCCGCCAATAAGGACATCCCCCCATCGCGGGAGGAGTGAGCACGGCCGAGCATGGCGGCGTGCGGCTTGAAGCCGTTCCACACATGAAAAAAACAAACTCAAAAACCACGAAGACACCCGCCCCACGCATTCACATCGACCGCGAGGACCGAGCCCGCACCAATGCAGGAAAGACAGTGAACAGCAAAGTCCGTAGCGAAGGCCGCACGCTGGCCGCTAGGGAACGCGACGCCATCACGGCCCGCGCGTTCCACGCCGCAGAGGCCAAGTCGGCGACCACGGAATGAAAGCGCCGGATGGATCGGGGGTTTCCCGAGCCATATCCTGCGCAGCGACTCCACTCGACTTCGTATTCACCCGATTACCACGCAACCCCGCGACTGCTACCAACACTCTCCGATGAAAAAAATCACACTTTCCAAACGACAATCCGCAACCTCTTCCCGTGAGCCCAAGCGGCCCCTCACGGCAGCCAGACGCAGTGCCTCCACGAACCAACCAACCAAGCCGAAGGCGGCTGCCACGATCCGACTCATGATCGTGGACGACCACACCTTCGTCCGGGAGGCGCTGCGCTCACTGGTCGAACTCGACAAGGCGATCGATATCATTGGCGAGGCCGACAACGGCCGAAAAGCCATCGACCTCGCAGTTGAAAAACGGCCGGATGTCCTGATCATGGATATCGGAATGCCCCGCCTGAACGGCCTCGCAGCGGCCCGCCAAATCCGCCAACTCGCACCGGATGTGCGGATCATCCTCCTCACGGCCTTCGGAACGGACCAATACATCCAACAGGTCATCGACGGCGACATTCATGGCTACCTGCTCAAGGACTCGCCTTCGAATCTCATTACGCACGCCATCCACGAGGTGGCAAAGGGCAATACCTTCCACAGCCCGGCGATCTCACGCCGCATGCGGACGATTTATGATGAAGTTCCATCCGGCAACGGCCACAAACCGGCGATAAAGCTCACAAGTCGCGAGGTGGAAGTGCTCCAACTCATCGCGGAGGGCTCAGCAAACAAGCAAGTCGCCGGAGAACTGAACATCAGCATCAAGACGGTCGAAAAACACCGCCAGAACCTCATGGACAAACTGCGCATCCACGATACGGCGAGCCTGACGCGCTATGCGATCTCCTCCGGCGTCATCGACAACATGGTGCAAACTCTGCTTCCAATCTGAGGAGACCTACTACCGCGCGTCCATGAGACCCGCCACACTCTCTCGGAGGGCCTCGACCGGAAGGCTGGGCCCGATGAGAAGCAGGAGCGGCGTCTTGACGCGCGGCTCGCGGCCAACCGGAAACAAGCGGGTCTCGTCATCGGATCCGACTTTTTGGAATACAAAAAACTCACCAGGGGCATCATTAAAAACCACGAGGCCCTTCGCCCGTAGGACTTCCTCAGGCAAGTCTTCCATGAGGGCATCGAACGCCTTTCTCTCCAGAATCTCCGGCAGCGGAATCTCACAGGAGGCGAAGTGGTGGGCTTCGTGTCCATGGGTGTCGTGCGAGTGGGTATGGTGTTCACATCCACAACTTGCCGGA
Organism: Terrimicrobiaceae bacterium; assembly: GCA_044347585.1. Taxonomy (GTDB): domain Bacteria; phylum Verrucomicrobiota; class Verrucomicrobiia; order Chthoniobacterales; family Terrimicrobiaceae; genus UBA967. The sequence goes on along the minus strand of JBIKUM010000002.1, from coordinate 5,052 downwards.
TGCGAGTGACCATGAGGCTCTGCAGCGGTCTCCGATATGCGAGCGAGGTCTTTGGCGAAGGAGACGGGATCCGTCCTCTTCCCTCTGACTCCGCATTCCTGCAGGGATTCCAAGACGACCTCCATGCGCTCCGGCGCGACGGAATCCGCTCGCGATATGTGAATGTGCGAGGCTGTGCGGGCCTGCTCACGCTCGAGCGCATTGTGCCAGAACCGGCGCTGCCAGCGTTTTCCGTCGATGAGCGAGAGTTGGACTGGCGGACTGAAGTTTTTCAGCGAGGGATCGAGGGCGAGGGATTCGATTAACTGTGCGGAATCGGTGGTGCCATTGGTTTCCACGATCATCACCTTGCCGCTCTCGTGCCGGAACTCCCGCAGGGCCTCCAGCAATTCGTCTCTCGATCCGCAACACACGCAGTCGCCGCTGAGCGCCTTCACCTCGGCGGCGAGGTCGCTGAACTGTTCCGCATCGATACGGGCGTTCTGATAATCATTGATGATCAGTTCCGGCGTCAGTCCCTCCACCGCAAGCGATGGCATGAGATTTTTGAGAAAGGTGGTCTTCCCCGATCCCAGAAATCCGACAACGAGAACAAGTGGTGTCATCTGAACAAGCGCGATGCGGCGGCTATGCAGCCGGCTGGTGATTCCCTCCTCGAAGAAGCGATCAAAGAACCGCCAGAACCTGCGCCTCGATATCGGCGTAGATTTTCGGATCGTTTTTGAGAACTTCCTTCGCGGCGTCGCGACCTTGGGCGAGTTGCTCGCCTTTGTAGCTCAGCCAGGAGCCGCGTTTTTCGACGATGCCTTTTTCGAGAGCGAGGTCGAGGAGTGAGCCGGTGTTGGAAATGCCTTCGTTATACATGATGTCGAACTCGGCTTCGGTGAAGGGAGCGGCGACCTTGTTTTTCACGAGTTTGATTTTTGTGCGGTTTCCGGAGACTGAGCCATCGCTGTTCTTGATGGCACCGATGCGGCGGATGTCCACACGGATGCTGGCGTAGAATTTGAGCGCTTTGCCACCGGGTGTTGTCTCGGGGTTGCCGAACATAACGCCGATTTTTTCGCGAATCTGGTTTGTGAAAAGGCAGATCGTATTGGCTTTGGAGATGAACGCGGTGAGCTTGCGGAGCGCGTTGCTCATCAGACGGGCCTGGGCGCCCACAACGGCGTCGCCGATCTCGCCTTCCAGCTCGGATTTGGTCACCAGAGCCGCGACGGAGTCGAGGACGATGATGTCGAGCGCGTTCGAGCGCACAAGCGTCTCGCAGATGCGAAGGGCTTCCTCGCCGGAACTGGGCTGGGAAACAAGGAGTTCGTCGAGATTAACGCCGAGTTTGCGAGCGTAGTGTGGATCAAGAGCATGCTCCACATCGATGAATGCCGCCAAACCGCCGAGCTTCTGGGCCTGGGCGATGGCTGTGAGTGTGAGCGTGGTTTTTCCGGAGCTTTCCGGGCCATAAATCTCGATGATGCGTCCACGCGGAAATCCACCCACGCCGAGTGCGCGGTCAATCATGATATTTCCGGTGGGGATGCTCTCGACTTGCGACACATGGGCGTCGCCGAGGCGGCGGATTGCCTCGCTGCCGTAGTCTTTTTCGATTTGCTGGAGGGCGAGGTCGAGGTTCTTGAGGCGGGCTGCGGCCGCCTTGTCAGTGGGTGTGGAGTCGTCGGATTTAGCCATAAAAGAGAGGAGGACTATGCCCTTCGCCCCGATCGCGTGAAACAAAATTCCATGCCTCCGCAGCAAAATCTCGCCCCGCCCGCGAGGGATTGTTAATTCTGGCGCAAATGAGTGATGTTTTTCAGCAAGCGCTGGCAGAGGCGCTCCCTCTTTTGAAAGAGGTTCAAAATGGCATCAAGTCCGCGCCTAAGGCCTCGCAGACGGCATTGAAGCGTCTTCGCAAGGCGGCAACCACCCGCCCGGCGGCCGCAGTCCAGCCCTTGCCGCCACCGCCCGCCACCGAGTGGACTTGGGACCTGCTGGAAAAGGCGATCCTTGGCTGCGTAAAATGCCCGAATCTCGTGGCCTCGCGCACGCAGGTCGTGTTCGGCGTTGGCAACCGCTCGGCGGAGCTCATGTTCATCGGCGAGGCGCCGGGTGCCGAGGAGGACGCGCAGGGCGAGCCTTTCGTTGGAAAATCTGGCCAACTCATCACCAAAATCATCGAAGCCATGGGATTCACGCGTGATGACATTTTCATCGCCAATGTCATGAAGTGCCGCCCCGACATGCCCGGAGAAGAATCTGGCAACCGCAAGCCGAAGGGCGAAGAAATGGCGACCTGTCTGCCTTGGCTGCGGGAGCAAGTGCGCTTGGTGAAGCCCCGCGCCATGGTCGCGCTGGGAGCGACGGCGGCGGAGGGACTCCTCGGCGAAACACGCCTGATACGCGACATCCGGGGCACTTGGCTGGAGTTTGAAGGCATTCCCGTGATGGTCACCTACCACCCGGCCTATCTTTTGCGGAACCAGACGATCACTGAAAAACGCAAGGTTTGGGAAGACATGCTTCTGGTGCTAAAAAAACTCGGCCGCACGATCACTCCGAAGCAGAAACGCTTTTTCACGACAGCCGCGCAGTAAGCCCATGACCGCTCGCGACGCCTTTCATACGGTCTTCTACCACGGCGTCGTCTCGTTCTTAAAATTCGTTCTCCACTTCGGCTCGCGCGTGCGATTCGTTCGGTTCGGAAAAATTCCGAAAGGTGCCTGCGTGATGGTGAGCAACCACATCAGCCACTTTGATCCCCCGTTTCTCAGCGGCTGGCTGCCGCGCAAGATCGATTGGATTGCGATGGTCGAGCTTTTCGGCGCCTCGTGGTCGAAGGCGGCCTTCACTTGGCTGGATGTGATCCCGGTGGACCGCCACGGCGATGACCGGCAGGCCTTGCGGCACGCGCTGCGGCGGCTCGAGCAAGGTCGCATGATTGGTGTTTTCCCCGAGGGCGGCATCCGCGATGGCGCGCAATCGATCATCTCCGGCGCCGACATGCGCGAGGGGGCGTTTCTCATTGCGGCCAAGGCGGGCTGTCCGGTTGTGCCGGTCGTGATTCTCGGCAGTGAGCGACTCTACAACGGCCGCAACTGGCTTCCATGGCGGAGGGCCAAGGTTTATATCGCGGTGGGTGAGCGGGTTTTTCCAAGCCCGGATGGCGGACGAAAAAAACTCCGGGACGATGTCGCCGCCGCGCTCGTCCGCCTCAAGGACGATCTCGTTACGAAATGCCACCTCACAGCTGATGACCTCCCGCACTCCCCGCAGCAGCGCATGCGCGAACCATGAAGGCCCTTGTAAACCGTCCTCTTTCGTGGCTCGTCGATGGCACGATGTGCAACATGATGCATGCCATCCAATGGCGGCGTAGGGCGGATGCCTGCTCGGTCGCCAGTCTGGAACGGTATCTGGCCGAGTGGGGCGGACAAAGCCGCGAGCAGTATTACCGCATGCCCCCGGCGCAGCGTCCGAGTCTGAAAAATGGTTGGATCGAATGGGATTCGCCCCGATCGAGCGGACACCCTGAAAACGACCGCGTTCGTGTAAGTTTCTTTCCGGCCCGCGATAAAAATGCTCCGACTGTCTTCCTGCTCCACGCCCTCATGAGCGCGAGCGATATTGGCTACCGTCGGCTTGCGGCATGGTTCAACAGCAACGGCTGGAGCGTGGCCTTTCCCCACCTGCCCTACCACTACTCGCGCACGCCGCGCCGCACTTGGAACGGGGAGTTGGCCATCACCGCCGACCTCGTCCGAAACGCCGAGGGCATCCGCCAAGGCGTGATCGAACTCCGCCAACTCATGGCCCTGCTTCGCACTCGCGGCACACGCGAGTTTGCCATCGTCGGCACGAGCTACGGTGGATGGACCGGAGCGCTTCTCTCCTTTCTGGAAGCCGACTTCCGGTTCGTCGCCCTGGTGCAACCTATCGTGAACATGGACAAGGCCGTGTGGGAAAGCCCCGGCTCGGCCATGATGCGGCGTGAACTCCGCAGCCGCGGCCACTCGCGCGGCAATACCGCCCGCTTCGACCACCTCATCTCCCCGCTTCACGGGGTTCCGCTCTGCGACCCCTCATCCATCCTCCTAACCGGCGGCCTCCACGACCGGATCTCCCCCTTCGAAGACCTCACACTCCTCCAATCCCGCTGGCCCGGCTCCAGCCTCCTCCAAGTCCCCCAAGGCCACTTCGGCTACGCTGCCCTGCGCGAAACCATGAAACAGGTCGAATCGCGGATTGTCGGGTGATCGAGCAACGAGCCAAACCGCGTTCCTTCGGCCTCATAGCCTGCAAAACAGCTTGGCATGATTGTGCCACACAAAATCGCTCACCCGAACAGGCAATCTGCCGAGGTGAACTTTACATGATATGCATGACAAGTAATATACAAACCATGACATCAACTTCGACAACGCTTCAAATCCGTCTTTCCCGGAAACTGCGTGACAATGCGGCATCAGCCCTTGAAGAGATGGGTCTGGATTTGCCCACTGCCGTGCGTCTTTTTTTCACAAATGTCGCCAAGACACGGCGCATACCGTTTTTATTGGAAGCCGATCCGACAGCTGAAGTGGTGGAAGTCGATCCCTCTACGCAAGCCAGTATGGATCGCATCGCCAAAGTCTGGAAAAAAACGAAACCTCGGCGTTGAGGGTATATATTTCTGCTCAAATTCGACGGAAAATAAAATGGGTCAGCAAATTTCTTAATGACAGTTACTAGCATTTTTTGTGTCATCTGACCCCTTTCGTTTAATTCAGGGTATACTCCGGTATGAACGGGAACATTGCTTACACTTAAACCGAGCACATCGGTTCATACCTTTTGCGCATGCAATCGAAAAATGGGACGGCGTCCTGCCACGTATCAGCAGCGGAGGAGTCGTGCCTTTCCTGAATGTGGGCGAATTTCAGGGATCAGCACCGGCGGCGCCGACACGCTGAGCCGGCGCTTGCAAATCAAACCGAAGCTCCGCGCCGCGCGCGCCCTCCATGGGAGGGCCATCCTCCGGCATGGCCCATTCTTCAGCCGCGAAGCGGCGTCTGAGGGGCG
>JBIKUM010000104.1:0-8819 GCA_044347585.1 Terrimicrobiaceae bacterium | reverse complement strand
GAAGTGGGCGCGGTTCCTGGGCCGCTCGACGGGCGAGTGACCACACCGCCAGAAGGAGCGCTCCAAAGATGATATCCGAGACCAGCGCGTTGCGGTAAAACATCCAGGAAGGAGGAAAGCCCGGCAATCCCGTCGTGAGCGACATCCAAAGTCCTCCCAAGCCTCTCGGATACGCCGGATTTCCCATCCAAGCGGCTGTGTTCGTGACAATGTAGAAAAGCAACCCGCTGGCTATGAGAGCCGAAAAAAACCGTGGTGTGGAAAAAGAGCCCTTCGAAAGAAGACGCCCGATGGCGACAACCGCCAGAATGCAGGTCCAAGAGACAAACTGGGCCGAACTGAAAGCCGGATAACCGAGCAGGATTGCCAAAGCCAAATCAGATACAAAAAGGACGCCAATCGGAACGAGCCAAGCCAGGACACCCGGCAGGAAAAGCCCGCCACAAAAAGCCACAGCGGCCACAGGGGAAAAATTCGGCAACTCCGGCAGCAACCCGGCCCGCAGCACACGAAATCCCGCGAGAAGCAGGATGCAAACCGCCACAAGGGCCACAACACCGGACTCAGGGCCGCGCCAGCGAGGTGTATTAAAACTTTTCATGCCCGAAGGCTGTATCGCCGCAAACCAACCTCTGCAAGCCCCGTCTTGAATTTCGATCTTCGCCTCGCAAAACAGGAACCCTTTTGTTTAGTGTCACCGGCTCATGATCCATGTCTCCATCCTCGCCAGTGGCAGCTCGGGAAACGCTATTCTTGCCAAGGCGGGAGGAACCTCGATTTTGATCGACGCCGGTCTCAGCGCCAAACGCCTTAACTCGCTTCTTTCTGAATTGGCGACACCTCCGGAGACGCTCGCAGGCCTTCTTATCACGCATGAGCATGTGGACCACACGCGCGGCCTGAAGGGACTCTGCGGCAAAAATTCGATCCCCGTTTTTACAAACCAGCTGACCGCTGACAGCCTACGCAGAGGCAACATCGAAGCGGAATGGCGCTTCTTCGCAAGCGGAGCCGCCTTTCAACTCGGGGAATTCAACATTCATCCCTTCTCCGTGCCGCATGATGCCGCCGACCCGGTGGGTTTTGTTTTGAAGCATGAATCCTCATCCTTCGCCGTCCTCACCGATCTCGGTCACGCCCCTCGCCAGGTGGTGAACGCGACACGCGGCGTTAATGCCGTCCTCGTTGAGGCGAACCATGATGAGACCTTGCTGCAAAATGATCAAAAGCGCCCGTGGGCTGTGAAGCAGCGCATCCTCTCACGCCACGGCCACCTTTCGAATCAATCCGCAGCCAATCTTGTGGCCGAAATTGCAACCCCCGACCTGCACCATGTCCTCCTCGCGCACCTCAGCGAGGACTGCAACGCCCCCGCTCTCGCCACCAGCGCCATCCTGGAAAAACTCCAAGCCACCGGAAACAACCACACCCGGGTCCATTGCCCCGGAGCCGAGGGATTCCCGCTGCCCCACTCGATTGCAGTTTGAGGCCGCGAGTAGTGCAAGCGGGAGGGGCATCGTCTCGCATGCCCCAAGCTTCAGCCGCGAAGCGGCGTCTTCGTATCACCGGGTAGGGACTGCCAGGCCCTTGGCGCCCCAAACTTCAGCCGCGAAGCGGCGTTTCTGCTGGATGCAACGGCGGCCTTGCCGCACAAATGGGTCAGCGGCGGCCTCCGGCTCGTAGCCTACGCCTCGGAGAGCGCGCCGACCCTACCCTAACAAACGATTGCACTGCCGCGCGGGGTCATTTGCGTTGGTTGAGAAAAGCAGCCACGACTTGCGCGACTTCTTCAGGCTTTTCTGCGAGGAGTTGGTGCCCCGCACCGGCTATGCTGTGGTGCTCCGCGTTTGGGAACGCAGCCTGCATTCGTTTGGCAGCGGAGGCGAATTTGCCGTCGGCCTCGCCGTTGAGCAAAAGGGCGCGTCCGGAATATTCGGGCAAGGCAGACCATTGCGAGGGAAGCCTGCCTACGCTCCAAGTCTCAAGACACGCCGCCATGCGCACAGGGTCACGCCGCAATCGGGAAGCCAGAAACGCTCCCACATCGACCCCCTCGCGAGCAGGAGAAGCAAAGACCGGTTGATGCCACCATTCCCGAAGGAACGACTCGAAATCTCCACCGGAGCGAAGCCGTAATGCGAGGGCCGCATCAGCCTCCACCCGGCGGGCGCGCTCGGGTTCATCCTCCATTCCAGCCGTGGTGGAGATTCCGATAAAAACAGGGAAGACCTCAGGGAAAGAAAGAGCCGCTTGCAGCCCCAGACGCCCGCCCAAAGAGTATCCAGCAACCGCCGCTGTCGCCCACCCTTCGGCAGCCACCAAATCACGCAAGGATTGGCAAAACTCATCCACCGTCGGACAAAGCCAGCCAGAGTCCTCCTCGGAATGGCCCGGCAGGTCGATCAGGGCGAGTTGCCATTCCGGCGAGTGCGCGAGGAATGATTCTGCGAATTTCTCCCAATCACTCCCCTCGCCTAAAAAACCGTGCAGGCAGAGCAAGACGCTACTACCAGTGCCGCGAGTATGAAATTTCAGACCCATGACAGCGGCAGCGCCCTGCAAGCCTCAGCGATTCGAAGGTGCAGTGCGTGGTTTTCCCCACGATCTGTGCGGCACTCGAGAATTCGCGGCGCGGCATGGCGCTCTGCGAGCAAGCTGCGGAGTTCAGAGAGCGAGGCAACTTGATGATACTCCATTCCAAATTGCTGTGCGGCTCCGCGAAACTCCCATGCATGGGGAGTTTCCAGCAACCGCCCCTCCACATCGATCGGCAGAAAACGGAAAATACCACCACCGCCGTTATTAATGATCACCAGCGTGACGGGCAATCCATGCAGGAGCGGAAGGGAATTCAAGTCGTGGAGCGCGGCGAGGTCACCCATGACGGCCAGAAGAGGAGACGCGCAGCCGAGAGCCAAACCAGCCACAGTGGCGATATTCCCGTCGATCCCACTTGCTCCCCGGTTGGCAAAAACATTGACCACATCATTCGAAACCGCAGCCACACAGGAATCAAAATCCCGGATCGGCATGGAATTTCCAAGGAACACTGGCCAATTTGCTTCGGCAGCGACATCCGCCGAAGCGCGGAGAATCGCTGGTTCGCTGACTGAGTCCTCCTGAGACAATTCCGCCTCGATTGCGGCCCCAACAGCAACATCCGCCCTGCGCCAGGATTCGATCCAAGTGTCGGCGGCCATCGGCAGAGCAAATGAATTCACCAATTCGCAAAACGGCTGAATCCCAGCACGGATAAAAACGGGATGCTGATTCCAAGGATCAAGCCGCTCGGGGAACATCCGCACCTGCAGGCAGTCGGCTCCGCGACATGCCGACAACCATTTTCCGATGCGCTTCGAAACAAGCGCGCCACCGAAATGCAGCACTCGCTCCGGCACAGGCACATCGTGGCGCTGGAGAATCCAATCCGCATGGCGAATGATCTCAGGCCGCAAACGCGCTCCTGAAGCGGCATCCGCCATGACCGGCCAGCCCAGTTTATTCGCCATATCCAAAATGGCACCCACCTTGTCCTGCTCCCCGACAGGCAATCGACCGATCACAACCACGCCGCGACCGGATGCGAACCTCTGGAAATCAAAGCCTGATGGCCAATCGAAAGCCTCCTCGGCTCGAGAAATGACGCCATCCCACTCATGGATCGGTTCGGCCGCAGGGTCCTCGAGCAAAGGCTCGCGAATCGGGACATTCAAATGCACCGGCCCCGACTGAGGCCCCATTGCTATTGCGACAACCTCCGAAAGCACATCAGAGAGACGCGACAGGGCTCCCGCATCCTGCGCACATGGCAAATCCACGGCATACCGAACAAAACCTCCGAAGAGACCGGGTTGATGAATCGTTTGATTAGCCCCGGTTCCTCTCAACTCCGGCGGACGGTCGGCTGTCAGAAAGATGAGCCGCACATTCGAGTGGAAGGCTTCCACGCAGGCGGGAAGGAGGTTTGCCACAGCAGACCCGCTTGTGGTCACGCACACAGCAGGGCGTCCGGTTGCCATCGCCCATCCCAGAGCGGCAAAGGCCATGCCGCGTTCGTCGTAGTGTGTGGTCACATGGTGTCCGCTCAAGGCAGCAGCCAATGGGGCGCTGCGCGCTCCGGGGCTGAGAAAAAAACGATCCGCGCCGAGTTGGCAAAGGCCGTCCACGAGCGACTGCCCCCAAGCGCGGTTGGACGCAACACCGCTCATGCCGAAAGCACATTCAAGACGCCCGAGATTTTATCCTCGAGTTCGAACCACTCTTTCTCTGGGTCAGAACCCTCGACGATCCCAGCCCCTGCGAAAACCTCGACTTGAGATCCTTTGGCCAGCATCGACCGGATCGCGACGGCGAATTCAGTAGAGTCCTTCGAGACGCATCCAAAAGGACCGGCATACCAGCCCCTGTCGAAATTCTCGTGATCGGAGATAAAACGCAGCGCATCGGCAACGGGGGCTCCGCATGTGGCGGGCGTGGGATGAAAGGCTTCAAGAATTGCGGCGTCATCCACCGCCCCGCGGAGCGTTCCGGAAACGGCAGTTCGGAGGTGTTGCACGCGGGAGAGCTTGAGCACGCCTGGCTTTTCATCGCAGGCGTAATCGACGCAGAGACGGCGGAAGGTTTGCTCCAGAGCCTCCACGACAAGGCGGTGCTCCAATTGTTCCTTGGAAAGTTTCAAGAGCTGGGATTCCAACCTTTCATCCTCAGCGGCATCCAGACTGCGCGGACGGGTTCCCGCGACGGCCTCACTCTCGAGGCGTGTCCCAATACGGCGGTAGAGCAATTCCGGACTCGCTCCGAGAAAAGCTCCAGCCCGTGCGGAGGGTTGGAATGAAAAGTGAAAGCATGCCGGGGCGGCTCCCATCAGCACAGCAAGCAGAAGATGAGGCGATACCTTTTCCACAAGATCGAGTGTGGAGCGCCGGGCTAGAACCACCTTGCGCAACGACCCCGACGCAAAGCCCTCCAGCGCGGCACTGACAGCTGAAGACCATTGAGTAAAATTCGGAATGTCCCAGCGTGTCAGAACAGCAGGCTGGTGCGGCGGAGGGCACTCCCCGAGCGCCGCAACCCAATCCTCCAACTCGTCCATCGCCTCATCGCCTCCAGCCAGATTCACCGCAAGCAGAGTGCGCCCTCCAGCATGAATGATCTCCGCCCTCGGAATAAAAAAGTAACGCTCGGGAAACTCCTTCCAACCCTCCTTTGGATCAGCAGCTGCAGCAAACCGCTCACCCCCGAAGAGTCGCACCCCTTCGTCGGCGCCATCCAGGAGCGGCAACAAATCCCGCAGGCTGCCTCCCTGCAATGCTCCCACCGCCAGCGTTTGTGCCGCACCGGAGCGCGATCTCCAGAAGACCTTGGGATAAATCGCGGCGGCATCCAGCCACAGCGGTGAAAAGCCCCCCAGATCCTGAAGTTCCCACTCGAAGCGGCGGACGCCAGAAAAGGAAATCCGCGCCCCGCCCACAAGACCACGCAGGTCAGGACGGGTTCCCGCACGAAGATTCGAGCTGTGATGAAAAACCATAAAGTGCAACCATTCTTCCAAAGACCGACTCAGGATGCGATAGGGGAATTAACTCCCGGCGGCAACATTGGCGGCATCATCCATTACGCACCCCAGCCCAATGGTGTTGTGGTTTCCTTTCCCTGCCGGATGAAAACAGGTAGAGAATTTCGGCCATGCCAGCCTCTGCCACACATATTTACCGGCGTTCCATCCGCTTTGCCGACACCGATGCCGCCGGAGTCGCCCACTTCTCGCGCCTGTTGGTGATCATCGAAGAAGCGGTTCATGACTTTTTTCAAAGCAGAGGCTTGCCCATTCTGGATGCAGCAACAGCTTGGCCTGTCGTTTCCATTCACGCCGACTATTCGGCGGCATGCCGGTTCCAAGATGAAATCACGGTCTCTTTGAGCATGGATAAGATCGGCACCTCATCGCTCGGGTTTTCATTCACAGCGGCGAAAGCGGATGGCACCGCATGTTTTGGCGGCAAGGCCACGCTCTGCCATATCGACCCTGGGCTTCATGCCCCAGCGCCCATCCCGGCTAAAACAAGGAATGCGCTTGGCGCGACTCCCGAGTAATCGTATCACCCGCCCCATGCCGAAAAGTTTCAGTCTTTTTCTCGCCCTGCGCTACCTCAAGCCCAAGCGCACATTTCTTTCGATCATCACCCTGGTTTCCATTCTCGGCGTTACGCTCGGGATCATGGTTTTGATTTTGGTTATTTCGGTGATGACCGGCTTCGAGCAGGAACTCCGCCGCAAGGTCATCGGCTTTGATGCCCATGTCATCGTGAGCAACGGAGGGGTCCTGGAAAACTGGGAGGCCACAGCGGAGCAGGCGATGAAAAATCCCCATGTCAAAGCCGCCGCGCCATTCGTTCAAGGGCCGGTCATCGTGGAATATCAAAATCGCCGCCTCGCTCCAAAAATCCGGGGCGTCGATGCCGAACTCGAGCGCAAGGTTGTGAATGTCGCTGATTTCATTGTCGATGGCAGCTACGACCTGGATGGCAACAAGACCGTGATCGGCTCCGAACTCGCCCGCGAACTCGGGGTGGGCATCGGAGAGAATGTGACGATTTTTTCTCCCGGAAATTTCAACCAGATCCTCGACGAACTCGACCGCATCCAGCGCTCAGGCGAAAAATCCACCGATGTCTCTGCCTTGAAGCAAATGATCCTGCCAACCGAACTTGAGGTGGCAGGCATCTTTGAGAGCGGACGCTATCTTTACGACAGCGAGTTCCTCCTCGTGCCGCTTCACATCGGCCAGGAACTTTACAATCTCGGCGGCGGCGCACACGGACTGGCCCTGGCCACCACCGACCCCTACCTCGCCAATGCCGTGCGCGACGAAATGAACACCTCCCTCCCACGCCCACAGTTCGCGATGAGCTGGATCGACATGAACAAACAAATCTTCGACGCGATCCGCATGGAACGGAATGTCATGTTTTTTCTTCTCATGTTCATCATTTTGGTGGCGGCTTTCGGAATCATGAACACGCTCATCACAGTGACCGTGCAAAAAACCCGCGAGATTGGCGTCATGAAGGCGCTCGGGGCGCAGACGCACCAGATCATCGGAGTCTTTGTCGCGCAGGGAATGGTCGTCGGTGTTTTTGGAACACTCACTGGCCTCGCCATGGGCATTACGATGGTCCAATACCGCAATGAGGTTAGCCGTTTCCTGTCATCCGCATTGAACATCGAGATTTTTCCCGCCTCGGTTTATCAATTCAGCGAAATCCCTGCCGAGATCGTTCCCTCGGATGTCGTCCTGATCTGCGTGAGCGCCTTTGCCATCTGCTCGCTGGCGGCTCTGATCCCAGCATGGTTCGCCGCGCGACTTGATCCCGTGAAGGCTTTGCGGCACGAGTGATTTGACAAATGCGGCTCCCTCTATTTGACTTGCGCCATGTCTGAACCAGCCTCCGATCCTCAAGATCCACTCATCCGCGTCCTCCTCGTCTCAACCGCTGTGGCAATCGCCGGAGGCATTCTGACCTCCGCATTCGTCGTGGTGGCGCTGGTCGCCGCAAATTTCAATTTTCTGAACTGGATGGAGTAGTCTCGCCGCGGCCATCCGCAGCGGCGCAAAAGCAACTCCCCAGAAGAATCATCACACCGGCCAGATAAACCCACATGAGGGCCAACATGAGCGCCCCAACGGAGCCGTAGATGGCATTGTAGTTCACGATCTTTGCCACATAGGTTCCAAAAAGGCTCTGCCCGGCTTGCAGGGCGATCGCCACAACAAGCGCAGTGATCCACACCTGACGGAAATAAATCCGCCTTCCGGGAGCCAGCATGTAGAGGGCAACCAAGGCGTAAAAGACCAATCCCCCTGCAAGAACATAGCGACCCGCTGCGTAGAGGAGCGTCATTTCGCCCGGCGTCGGCAGTGGGAGTATGCCGCCGAACCAAACCTGCGCGGCAAGCAGGGTTTTGAGGATCGCCTGCAAAATCGCCGGCACCACCAAACCCAGTCCCAGCGCGCTGGCCACGACGCCCATCATGAGAAGATTTTTCACCGGTAGCTTCCACCAAGGGAGCAATGTCCGGTGCCAAGCCCGGTTCACACCCTGCACGAGGGCCTGAAAGAACCGCAACGAACTCCATACAAGCACGAGCAAAGAGGCCAAGCCCACGCCACCACGCGCCCGTTGGAGTGACTCCGACATTTTCCAAACCAAATCCCGCTGCCCTTCGTCCATCGGGAAAATTTTCTCAGCCGCCGAAATCGCTGAAACCGGGTCCACAAACACCGAACCTACCGTGAGCAACAACGCCAAGAGCGGAAACAACGAAAACAACGCATAGTAGGCAAACGAAGCCGCCCGCTGCTCCCCCTCGATCTCGCCAAAAAGCGACACCGCCGCACAAGTCACACGCCATGGTTGTGAGAGGAAGGAAATCACGCAGGAAAAATAACTCCGGAGACTGGATTTTGGACAGAATTAACCGAATTGACAAAATTTATAAAAAAAGCGCGCGGAAGCGCTCTTCGAAACAAAATCATTCGAAGGGATCCGCCTACGCGCTTCGCGGCTACGGCGTGACACTGGGTCCATCGTCCTCGCATGACCCAAATTTCAGCCGCGAAGCGGCGTCTTCGTAACCCAAGGTAGGGACCGCCAGGCCCTTGGCGTCCCAAACTTCAGCTGCGAAGCGGCGTTTCTGCTGAATGCAATGGCGGCGTTGCCGCGCAAGTGGGTCAGCGGCGGCGCGCCGACCCTACCTTGGATTCACGGCAGCGCGCTTCGTGACAAAATCATTCGAAGGGATCCGCCTACGCGCTTCGC
>JBIKUM010000103.1:0-8824 GCA_044347585.1 Terrimicrobiaceae bacterium | reverse complement strand
CTCGATCGTTCTGCAAGAAATTCATCCTTCATAATTCATCTTTTTTCATGAAACTTCCCCGACTCCTCATTGAAGACTGGCTCCCTGCCGCTGCCATCGGCGTTGAATGTATGCGCGAACGGGGGTCGGCCAGTGCGCTGGCTCCTCATACCTACCTCCATGTCTGGTGGGCGCGGCGGCCGCTCGTCGCCTCCCGGGCTGCTGTGCTGGGGTCGCTTCTGCCTGCGGATTTCCCGAGAGAGACGTTTGAGCGGTTGATTGGGTTCGGGCGTCCAGGGGCCGATCTGGTAAAGGTTCGGAAGTTGATGGATACCGGGGTTCGCGTCGAGGGGGGATTCAATTGTGGACGGGCGTTCAAGAATGGGATGCGCGAGGCCGACCTCGAAGCGGCTCATGCGGCGGCGAGGCAGATTTTTGGCGATGACATCTCGGTGATTGATCCGATGTCCGGCGGCGGCTCGATCCCGCTGGAATCAGCCCGGCTCGGGTTCAAGACCTACGCGAATGAGCTGAACCCGGTCGCCTGCACGGTTCTGGAGGCCACGGTGGATTATCCATTCCGCTTCGGCCCGGAACTGGCCGAGAAAACCCGGAAGTGGGGGCGCGAGCTGGTGAAGCGGATCGAAAAACGGCTGGCCGATTTCTTCCCGAAACGCACGGATGGCCTCGTCCACGCCTACATCTTCGCCCGCACGGTGCCGTGTCCAGATACGCAGCATCCAACTCCGCTGGTGCCGGACTGGCATCTGCTCAAGCCCAAAGGCAGTGAGCGCCGGGTGGTGGCCGAGCCGGTGGTGGATGCCGAGGCGGGCACATGGTCGGTGCGCATCCGGGAGGTCGGGCGGCATGCCGGCCAGCTCAAGGAAGCGCCCCTGCCCACCTACAGCGGTGGCGACGGCATCTCGATCTTCACCCGCACGAAAATCCCCGGCGATTACATCAAGGCGATGGCCCAGAACGGCAAGATGGGCAGCGCCCTTTACGCGGTTGCGGTCAAGACGCCCAACGGCCTCGAATTCCAGCCACCCACCCGGGACGACCTCGACGCCATCGCCGCCGCTGAAAAGGAACTCGCCAAACTCCGCCCGGAGTGGGAACGGAGAAATGTCATTCCGACGGAGAAGTATCCGGAGACCACCAGTGACCTTCGGCCGATTCTCTATGGCATGCCGAGGTGGGCGGATCTTTTTTCAACAAGGCAGCTTCTCGGATATGGAACATTTGTCGAAGAATTGAAGAATATTCGCCCTGAATTAGTCAGGAATGAGGGAGGGGATGTTGGCGAGGCCGTAATCCACCTGTTGTCATTCATTGTGAGTAAGATGACCAATTACAATAGTGCGTTATCACTTTGGCATGCACAGAGAAGCACTGTTGCAAATACGTTCAACAAGCATGATTTCTCATTCAAATTCACCTTTGCGGAGATGGCTCCATGCTCATCTGGAGCTGGGTTAGCGTGGGCAATTAGTAATACAACTGAAGCATTCGAAGCGATTGCCAAGTTGCCTCATGCACATAATCACATAGTAAATCTCACCCAAGGCTCCGCCACGAACCTCGCGCACCTCTCCGACGAAAGCTTGACCGCAGTCATCGTGGACCCGCCCTATGCCGATAATGTGCAATACAGCGAGCTGGCGGATTTCTTCTATGTCTGGCTGAAGCGAACGCAGGGGCACCGGCAGCCCGAGTGGTTTTCGACCCACCTGTGCGACCACGACGAGGAAGCGGTGGTCAATGTGTCCCGCCATCGCGGCAAAGGTGAGGCGGCAAAATCTGCAAAAGCAAAAGCCAACGCCTTTTACCAGGATCTCATGACAAAAACATTCCGCGAGGCGCACCGGGTTCTGCGGCGCGAGGGCGCGCTCACGGTGATGTTCACGCACAAAAAGCAGGAGGCATGGGAGGCACTTTTCTCCTCGCTCATCAATGCGGGATTCACGATTACGGCCACCTGGCCGGTGAAGACCGAGAGCGAGCATTCGCTGCACCAAGCCAAGAAGAACGCCGCGCAGAGCACGGTGATCCTTGTCGCCCGCAAACGCCCCCCCGGCGCAGGCACTGGCTATTTCACCGACGAGATGAAAGCGGAGATCCGCCAGAAAGCCCGGGCCACTGCAGAGCGGCTCAAAAAGGACGGTCTCAATCCGGTCGATCAACTTGTCGGCTCCTTCGGCCCGGCGATGGAGGTCTATTCCCGCCACGACCAAGTCAAAACCGACACTGGGCGCGAGATCGGGGTCAGCGCGGCTATCGACGAAGCCAGCGATGCCGTGAGCCAATGGCGCATCGAGCAACTCGCCGAGCGCGGGCTGGACGGCGTCGAGGCCGAGGGCAAGTTTGCCCTGCTCTGTTGGGATGTGCTCGGCGCGGCGGAGTTCCGTTACACCGAGGCGACCCTTCTCGGCAAAGCGGTCGGGATGGAGGTGGATACCCTCATCGCCGCAGGCCTCGTCACCAAGAGCGGCGACAAGATCAACATCGTCCCCGTCAAAGCCCGCCGACGCGAACGCGCCCTCGAGCAGGAAGAAGCCGACCTGCTCGGCGAACCTCTCACCACCGGCAAGCGTCGCAAAAAGTCCGACACGCTTAAAGTCCACCCGAACGACCCTGCGTTCCGCACTGCGCTCGACGGCTGCCACGCCCTCGCCCTGCGCCACCTCGAAGCTGGAGGTGGCGCAGGCGGCATCGGCAACGCCAAAGAACTCGCTCGCCGCCAGAACTGGCAGGCCGGGAGCCCGGTCGCCCGCCTCATCGAAGCGCTCGTCCACGCCGCGCCGGAAGCCGTCCGCCACGAAGCGGGAGCCAAGAGCGCGGCGGCGATCTTTCCCGAGTTCCGCGCCTGGCATTCCCTGCTCCAACCGCTCTTCGGTATCGAACCTCCCGATTGGACGATAAAACTTGCACCGGAAATGGAGCTGCCGCTTTTTGCGGGATCGCAGGGAGAATTGGATGATGCGGAAGAACCCGAGGAAGAGGAGAGCGAGTAATGAAACGAGCCAAGACGGACAAAGCCCATAAGCCCGCGCGGTCACGCGAGGTGACAGTCCCGGCGAAGGCTGCGGAGGCGATCCGATCTGGCGACGCCAAGCCAGTTGACTTTCCCGGCCTCGTATCCGCCATCGGTTCGTTGCATGAGGCATGTGCCGCGTTGGTCAACCGGACCGTCAACACGACGCTCACCCTGCGGAATTGGGTCATCGGGGCCTACATCAGGGAATATGAGCAGCGGGGCGCGGACCGGGCGAAGTATGGGGCGCGGCTGCTGGAAACACTCTCCGAGACGCTGCAGGAGAGTCTGGATCGGTGCTACACAGGACGCTATCTCGGCTTGTGCAGGCAGCTTTTCGACCGGTGCCCGCAGATTCGGAAATCAGTGATTTCCGAATCCAGCCTGCTCAAACTTCAAGACGGTGGCGTGGTCTGGATCGGGAGTGAAACTCGGAAATCGGCGATTTCCGAGTTGGGCGTCGGTGCGGATTTGTTGGTGCAAAGGCTGTCCTTCACCCACCTGGTCGAACTCATCGTAATCGACGACCCGCTCAAGCGCGCCTTTTACGAGATCGAATGCATCCGGGGCAACTGGTCGGTGCGGGAACTCAAGCGCCAGATCGCGACGCTCTATTTCGAGCGTTCTGGGCTATCCAAGAATAAAAAGAAACTGGCGGAGATGGTCGCGAGCGGCGCGGAGTGCGGCGAGCCGCATCTTTCGATCCGCGATCCCTACATTTTTGAATTTCTCGGACTGCGGGCGAAGGATGCCGTGGCGGAATCCGACCTCGAGGCCGCACTGGTAGAACATCTGCGCGATTTCCTGCTCGAACTCGGTCATGGTTTCTGTCTGGAGGCCCAGCAAAAATCCATCCTCATCGGAAAGACACGCGGGTTCGTGGACCTCGTCTTCTACCATCGAGTCCTGAAATGCCATGTGCTGGTGGAACTCAAGGCGGACGAGTTCAAACACGAGCACCTCGGGCAGCTCAATACCTATGTGGAATGGTATCGGCAGCACATGATGTCGGAGAGTGACAACCCGCCAATCGGCCTCCTGCTTTGCACCGACAAAGACCAAGCGCTGGTCGAATATGCCACGGCGGCGGTGGACAACCGGCTTTTTGTCTCGAAATACGCGGTCGAGCTTCCAAGCAAAAAGGCATTGGAAGCTTTTCTGCGCGAGCAGAGGAAGGAACTCGGAGTCCATGGCTGACCCTCGTTTGCGCGACCGCACCTGGAGACGATTTCTCCAGGCCCATGATGGGGCCTTGGTCGAGGAACTCTACAACCCTGCACTCGGGATGGCCGTCGGCTATGACCGGTGCTGCGCATACTTTTCGAGCTCGGTTCTGGCGGTCGCCGCAAGGGGGTTCGGGGCGATCATCACTCGGTTTGTCGAATCGCCGCCTGCCGTGCCTCCAGCGCCGATCCGGTTGCTGGTGAACGAGGAAATGAGTCGCGATGATGTGCAAGCGCTCACAGAGGGCGGCAATCTCTCCGTTCTGGAGACCATTCTTCTCAAGCGTCTCCAGAGTCCGCAGGAATTCATCGAGCGGGACCGGCTCGCGCTGCTCGGTTTTCTGGTCAAACGCGGGTGGATCGAAGTGCGTGTCGGTGTCCTGCGCAAAGGCGGCGGCATTCTTCATTCGAAATTTGGTGTCGTTCGCGACGCGTCCGGCGATGCCTTGATGTTCCGGGGAAGCGCGAATGAATCCGCCCACGGACTGCAAAACAATGTCGAGCATGTCGAAGTGACGACTTCGTGGGAGGACCCGGGCGGGTATGAGCATTTTTCCCGGCATTTTGAGCAGATGTGGAATAACGAGCATCCTGCCATCGAGACATTCAGCCTTCCGGACGCCGTTGCGAAAAAGCTGATTTCGTTTGCTCCCGAAGAAAGCGATCTGAATCAGGAAGGAAGGATCGCCGAGGGAACGGCGGCTCCTCCCCCTGCTTCCGAGCCCGACCCGACCCGTCGCCGCAGGGCCGCGATGCTTTGGCGATACCTTGTCGAGTCTTCCTATATGGTCGGTGGCGAGCATGTTTGTGACGCCACGGCGCTGGTCGGCATGTGGCCGCATCAACGGAGGGTCGTCGAGGAGACGACCTCTGCATGGCCTGATGGACGGCTCTTGTGCGATGAGGTTGGAATGGGCAAGACGATCGAGGCCATTCTTGTCCTGCGGCGACTGCTCGCCGGGCGGGGCGTTCGAAGGGTTTTGTTTCTTCTTCCCGCCGGGTTGTTGCGCCAATGGCAGGGGGAATTGCGGGAGAAAGGAGGGCTTCTTGTCCCGAGACTTCAGGGGACCGGCACTTTGATCTGGCCGGGTGGAAGAGAAGAACCAGTGGATGGCTTGGCTGAGGCATTGCGTCAACCTCTGCTACTGGTGAGTCGGGAAATGGCGCGGCTTGAGGGAAATCTCGGCACCTTGCTCTCCGCAGACGAGTGGGATCTTGTGCTCTTGGATGAATCGCATGCCGCGCGGCGACTCGATCAGAAAGAAGGTGCGTTCAATCAGGCAAACTTGCTGCTCAAGTTGCTGCGTGAGTTGCAATTGAAAGGAAAAGCAAAAAGCTTTCTGCTTTTGAGCGCAACTCCCATGCAAACACAACCTTGGGAACCTTGGGATTTGTTGGGGGTTCTCGGAGAAGGAGGCCATTGGCTCGCCGAGTTCAAAGCGGTTCGGCAATTCTACGAGGCGATCTCCGCTCTGGAGTCCCGAGTTGTGATGGAACCTGAAGTCGCGCAAGCGACAGCCGATGTTCTCCTTGCAGATGGCTTTGTCTCAAAAATGCCGGATGGCTCGCCGTTGCCCGAACGGCAGGAACTTGCCAGAAAACTACGATTCGCTCCCCATGGGGCCCGACATGACTTCGCAAAATGGCTGCGTGCGGCATCTCCGATTTCCAGGCGCATCCACCGGAATACCCGCGATACTCTTAGGGAATACCATCGGCTCGGGATTCTGGAAAAACCCCCGGCCCAGCGCCGCGTCGAGGATTTTTCTTTTGAATACCAAAGCCCTGGCGAGAGGGAAATCTACGATGAACTCGCCCGCTACATCGACCGCAGGTTCGACGAATTGGAGGGGGAGCGGCCCGGCAAGGGATTTGTGATGACGATTTATCAGCGGCGAATGGCCAGTTCTCCATACGCCATCACCCAAAGTTTGAAGCGCCGATGTGAAGGCTTGGAGCGTGTCGTGCGGCACTTCGCAGTAGACTCCCGCCCGGTTGAGGATTTGCCGGAAGGACAGGCAGACGACGAATGGAGCGATGGAGATGACACTCCGCTTTCGGCCGCGCTGCCAACGGACCCCGAACAAGCGGAACGCGAACTGGGTGATGTGAGGAAACTGCTCGGGCAATTGTCCGGCCTCCATGGGAAAGATACCAAGAGGGATCGTTTTTTTTCCGTGCTCCAGTCGGTCATTCAGGACGGCCGTGCCGTGCTGGTCTTCACGGAATACTCGGATACTCTGGAGTATTTAAGGGACTTTCTCGCTGACCGGTATCAATCCGCGCTTGGGACCTATAGTGGCGATGGCGGCCACATCTGGCAGGGAGGAAGATGGATCGCCGTGACCAAGGATGTCATCACGCGCCTCCTGCGTGAACGCAAACTTCGAATACTGCTTTGCACGGATGCCGCAAGCGAAGGACTGAACCTCCAAGCTGCCGGTGCGGTCATCAATTACGACCTTCCTTGGAATCCCAGCAAGGTCGAACAGCGCATCGGTCGCGTTGATCGTATCGGTCAGGAGCTGACCGAGATTCGCGTCATCAATTTCTTTCTGGAAAGCAGTGTGGACCAGCGTGTGTATGCTGTTCTCCGGGAGCGCTGTCAGATGTTTGAAGGATTTATCGGAAGGATGCAGCCCGTCCTTGCCCGTGCGCAAAAAATGCTTCTCGGCCGCGAACCCGCCGATACCCGATTGCTGGAAGAGCTCGCCCGTAATCAGGAGGCGGATATTTTGGCCCGGGAATCTTTCGTCTCGGAAGAGGCACTCCCGTCGGCCGCCTCCAATCCGATTGTGTCCTTGGAGTGTGTTGCAGAGGCCTTGCGTGCGATTAACGGAACCACGAGAGGTGTGATTGTGACAGTGGACGGTTCCCATTTTGGTATTTGCGGAATCGGAAGCGAATTTGGCATTGGTCTCACGCCGTCGATTCTGGAGGCCAATCCGTTAATCATTCCTCCCAATCTCACCGACCCGGCGCTCCGCCGTATCGCCGACTTCCTTGAACGAAGCGGAGAGTGCTTGCCGTTGATTGTGGAGTCAGCCGCCAGCGGCTCTTTTCGTTGCGCCGAGGCGGTCTGGCTCGACCAAGAGGGGGGGTGGGTGGAAGTGACTTCATTCGCTCATTTGCAAAAATTGATTGCCGACTGGGATGGAAGTTCATGCCATGAGACGAAGTGGAAGTCCGCATCCGACATTCTTCGCGCCAAAGCTACTGCCCGCGTGAAGGAGTCGGAAGGTTCGGCTGCAAAAGAACGCGCCCGAATCTTGTCTGCGCAACGGCAATCCGTGAAGAGGCGACTCCTGCTTGAACTTGGGCGCTATTTGGGTTGCCAAGACGAAGGTTTCGGCGATCTCAACGGTCTTTTCTACAGGCTTATGACACGCGACATGATCAGCCAGCACCGACTTATCCGTTGCCATAAGTTGCTTGGCAATAATTATCCGGAATGGGCCGCCGATATACTTTGGGAAATCGAAAGCACGGTCCAAAATCTCGCCCAAAACCGAAAGCAAGCAAGGCTTATCGGGAGCGAACTAGAAGCGGCTCTTGTCGATCCTCGATGGAAAATGGCAGAATTAGATAGCGTATGATTTAAAAATGATAATATCATAAGCTTCAGGAATTAATTATTGATATTTAATCGCGCTAATCACGCCTTTGAATCCAGCAAGTGCAAAAAATGCCACCCCATTTTGACGCACTGGGTTTGGCGGAGTTGCCGTAGAGTAATCGCTATGAGGCGCTGATGCCGACGAGGACGTCGGCGTTCCGGCCGAGAAGTTTTCTCCGTGTCTTGGCGTCTCCGTGAGAGGCTTGCGCCGCAGGCGATGTGGTGGAAGCGGGGTGACGATTGAGCTTGGTTTAAAAAAGCTAAAAAGTGCATTGCATGATATCATCAGTGATGTCATTTTTGACGAGTGGAGATTGTGCAGGATACAAATGTTTTCGTCTCAGCGCTGAGGTCGCAGGATGGAGCGAGCGCTGCTGTTTTGGATCGTTGTCTGGCTTTGATTGATCAAGCGTATCTGGGGGCTTCACTTTACTCGGAATACGAGGAATTGATCTCGCGCGACAGCGTGTGGGAGGGTGTTCCGGTATCACGCGAGGAGAGGGAGATGTTGTTCGACGATTTTTGTGCCGTAGCCCGATGGCAAAGAGTTTATTTCCTATGGAGACCGAATCTACCAGACGCCTCGGATGATCATGTGATGGATCTGGCCGTGGCCTGTGGGGTCGAGCATTTGGTGACGCACAATGTGCGAGACTTCCAACGCGGCGAGCTTCATTTTTCCCTGCCCGAAGTGGTGACTCCCCTGCAACATTTAGAAAGAAATCGATGAAAACTATTCCCTATCGTTGCGATGAATCGCGGCACAAAGCCCTGCTCGGCGCGGCCAAGGCGTCGGGCACCAGTGTGCAAAGGCTTTTTGACAATTTTGTGACCCATGTCCTTGCGGAGCGCCAACTGGAAGCCCGCTTTGCATCGCGTCAAAAGCGAGGGAATCCAGAGCGGGGTCGTCGTTTGCTGGCGGAGATCAGACAACGGGTGTCGTAGAAAGTCAGAGCCAGAAAGTTCATAATT
>JBIKUM010000102.1:0-8837 GCA_044347585.1 Terrimicrobiaceae bacterium | reverse complement strand
CGAGAGCGCAAAGTAAACTGCGACATAGAGGATGCCCAGGCAGGCCGTATTCAAAAACAGGGCGAGTGGGACGGCGGTTCCAGCAATGATGTCATCCGTGAGGTTGAAAGCCTGCAAATCCGGAAACAGCAGCGCCACGCCGGCTGCGAGAAGGCGGGACCACCACTCGACCTCGACCCCCGAGAGCCAGTATTCGCGGGCGGTGGCTTGAAGGTGGCCGATGAAATAAAGCGCCGCCGCCATAAGAATCGTGAAAATCGAAGAGGTCGCGAAGCTGGATATAAAAAGGGTCAGCGATGCGAGGAGGGCGGATTTTACAAAAATAATCGCGATGCCCGGCAGGAGATTGATGTTGAAAGTGGCGCCTGTGACCTCTTTGACGGCAAGTGCCAGTTCCTCTGGCGAGGCGCCTGCGAGTTGGGCGCGGGTTTCGGTAAGAACTGTGCTCTCGCGCAGCCAGAGGGTGGCCAGAAAAAGAGCCGACATGAGCAATGTGGCACATGCCAAAAGGGCGATGATGCCGAGAAGTTTTCCCAGCAGGTAGCGGTAGCGCGGCACCGGCTTCGCAAGGAGGGTGTAGATCGTGCGATCCTCCATGTCCTTCGGCAGAAAATTTGCCGTCGCCAATATCGCTATGAGCGAGGTGAAGACCGACATCGCTCCGAGCGAGATGTCTTTGAGCATCTGGAACTGCTCTTGAAACGAGAATTTCGCCATGAAGGCCGAATTCCCAATGATCAGGAGGGCAAAAATTAGGAGGAAAAAGAAGACCTTCTGCCTGACGAGTTCCGTGAAGGTGTTGCGTGCAATCGCAAGTGTGGGACCGGCACTTTTCATTTTCCAAAGGCTGTGCCGACATCCTTGCCGGCAAGGGCATCTTTCATGCGATGGGGGATTCTTCCATCGAGGATATGGCAGGTGATGCCTGCCGAGATGGCCTTGCGAACCGCTTCCAGCTTGGTTTTCATGCCGCCGGTGGATTCCTCGCCTTTGTCCGGGCGCACGAAGCGGAATGCCTCGGCTAGGTTGCGCACACGGGCGACCCTCGCCCCCTCGTTGTCCATGAGCCCGTCGGTGCTGGTTAGGATAATCAACCGGTCGGCTTGAATGAGCGTTGCCACTTCGGAGGAAAGGCGGTCGTTGTCGCCGAAGCGCAGTTCCTCCACAGCCACGGAGTCGTTTTCATTGATAATCGGAATCACGCCGTGCTCGATGAGCCGGTCGAGCGTGTTGCGGGCGTTCTCGCGGTGCATGAGGCTGTCGATGTCGCCATGTGTGAGTAGGAGCTGGGCGACATTGAGACCGTGTTTTTTGAAGGAGGTCGTGTAGAGGCGCATCAACTCGGGCTGACCCGCCGCCGCACAAGCCTGCTTGCCCGGGAGGTCGTCCGGGCGTTTTTTGAGCTTCAAAACGCGCACCCCGGCGGCGATGGCGGCGCTGCTGACCATGATGCACTCGTAGCCCTCTTTCTGAAGTTCAGCGATCTCCGCAGAGAGGCGGGTGAATTGTGGCTGATCGAGGGATTGTCCCCCGGGGGAGGAAAGCACGCCTGTGCCGAGTTTGATGACGATTCGCTTCTTCATGGATTGGCAATCATGTTGATAAATCCGCTCTCGAGGGCAAGTGCCTCTTGCACGCCGGCGGAGAGCATGCGGCGCGTGCGTTCGAGCGCGTCGAGACGCTTCAGGAGTGTCTTGGGTTCATTCGCCTCCGCAATGCGTTGGATGTTTTGCGGGCAATCCGCAGCGGGGCGGATTTTTTGCCTGAGGGCTGCTGCGAGCACCGCGCCGAGGGCGGCAAGAAAACGCTCCCGCTCGCGCAGCACGGTGGACTCTCCTTGGGCTTTGATCTGGTCCTCGCGGGTGTCTTTCCAGGTTTTATCAATCGAGTCGCGGTATTGCTTGAGCTGATCCTTGAACTCGGATTCGAGACCTTCGGTGGCTTGCTCTCGGATTTCGGCCATGGCTGCCTGGAAGTTTCTCGTAAAACGAAGCGCAGTTCCGGCATCCGGTCCGCCTTTTTGCAGAAGGGCATTTGCAAACGCCCCGGCGATGGCTGCGGTATGCTCGTCCTGAACGGACTCCGTTGGCGATTGCAAGGGAACGGTGATGCAGCGCGAAAGGATCGTTGTGAGAACGGCATCGCGGAGGGTCGTGGTCAGAAGAATGTGGGAACCCATGGGCGGCTCTTCCAAGGTTTTCAAAAAAGCATTCGCCGCTTGCGGTTGGAGGCGGTCGGCATCGTGTATCACCGCCACTTTGTTAACGCCCGCGAGGGGCTTCATGTGGAGGGCCTGCTCAAGTTCGCGGATCTGCTCGGTGACAATGCGGCGGGATTTCGATTCCGGCGCGGCTTTGTGGAAATCGGGATGCGAGGAGACATTCTCGGGACTCGTTCCAAGGATGGTGGCCGCGAGATGCGTCGCAAGCCATTCGCAACCGGATCCCGGCGGTCCCGACAGAAGGTAGGCGTGTGCAAGCCGCCCGGCTGTGCGGGCCTCGATCAATCGCTCAAATGCTCTCTCTTTCGGAAGGGCCATGGAGCGTGGAATCTCGCGAAAATGACGGCATCCGTCGAATCAAATTCCGCGCCGTTTCCCGCTTCGGGAGCTATTTCGAAGCTGCTTGCTCGCGGTATTGGATGTAGCCCGTGCGAACGGCGATGTAGGGATCGATCGCATCGCGGGTGGCGGCATCGTAGAGGTTCATCCGGCTATTCATATTCCGCGCGGCGTTTGGCCCTGATACCGCCAAAGCGGTCGCGCCGGTGACTCCGCCATAGGCAAGCCAGGAAACCGGGTTGAGGGCGTAGTCGCCCGCCATTCCCACCGTGTCGCGCACGCTCCTCGGCCCAAGCACAGGCAGGACGACATAGGCTCCATGTCCGATGCCCCACTTCGCAAAAGTCTGGCCGGTGTCAGCAGATGGAATGTTTGCCAACTCGGGAATACGGTCGCTGACGCGCAGCACGCCACCCACGCCGGCCACCGAGTTCACCACAAACTTCCGCGTCTCCAGATCGGCACGCTTGAACTCGAGCTGCAGGGCATGATTCACCACGCGGACTGGGTATTCCGCATTCTCAAAAACATTGTGAATCGCCTTGCGTGCGGGGGATGGCAGCACGAACTCGTAGGCTTTGGAAAAAGGACGCAGGACATAGTTGTAGAGCTGGTGGTTCAACCAGAATGTGCCCCGATTCACCGTTTCCGCTGGGTCGGCGATGGTGGCGACGTTGCTGTATTCGTCGAGGTCGTCATCCGCAGGCGGTAGCGTGGATTTTTTTTGAATCCGGATGGTCGGTTCCTTCGTGTCTGCGGCGGCTTTCGCAGTGGGTTTTGGCGGTTTTGCGGCGGGAGCAGGAGTCGCCTTCTGCTGTGGTTTTGGAGTAGGTTTCGAAGCAGGCTTCGATGGTTTCTGTGGAGTAGGGGAGGGAAAGGGTTCGACAGCACTCCTTAAAAACACCGTGCCGTTCGAGTCCTTCGGAAGTTTTCCGCCACGCGCCGAGACTTTCTCCACGCCGTCTTTCGTGATGACAACGATGTCATTGTTGGACAGGTCGCTGGCCGTGGTCGCCTCCAGGGTGGAAATAGCAATGGCGGACGCCGAGAGAATGGAGAGTAGTCTTATCATGGCGCTTGGCTTTTAAGGCGTAGAAACCGATTTTTTCAGAGCACCCAGAACGGCATCGGCTCCGCCTTGTTTGAACTCCCCGTCGAATTGGGTTCGGTAGTTGGCAACCATGCTCACACCCTCGATCACCACATCCGTAATGCGCCAGCCATCGATTTCCTCAAGCCGGTAGATGACATTGTATCGGGAGCCTTTGTAGAGCGTCGTCGTGGAAACCTCCACGCGCTCGGGTGATGGCGAAGTGGCGGCTTTGTAAGTGATCTCGGGCAACTCGCCGGGGGTGAATTTGCCCGAGTAGGTGCGAATGATCAGCGTGCTGAAGAGTCGGATGGCTTCTTTTTGTTGCTCGCTCGTGAACTGCCTCCACCCCGGCCCGACGGCTCGGCGCGTCATGGCATCGAAGCTGATGATCTTGACCAAGATTGGACGCAGACTCTCGGCCAGGGCGCTGCTGTTTGGTGAAGACTTGGCGATGCCGACAACCTCGTTCACCGATTTTTTCAAAAAATCCTCCGCTGCCGCGCTGGAGGAGGCAAACGAGCGTGGAATGGCAGCCAAGAGGGCCAGCGAGAGGAGAACGGAGAGTTTTTTCACGGGGTTGGAGTATTTTGTTTCCTTTTCGTCTTTGTCAACGGCGCCAAATGCCATTTTGCCGATCAGCGATTCGAGGTCCACGGCGGATTCGGTGAGCGTGATGCGTGTCCCGGGTTTCAAAAAGGTCTCATCCGCTCCAGGCGAGAGAGCGACGAACTTGTCCCCGATCAGGCCTGTGGTTTTGATCGATGCCATGGAGTCGGTGGGCAATTGCAGCCCCGAGAGAACGCGCATGGTGACGATGGCGGTGTAGTCCGAAGGTTCGATGCGCACGGCCTCCACGCGGCCTACCGTGACCCCGGCAACCATCACGCTGCTGCCGGGGTGGAGTCCGCCGGCATTCGTGAAGCGGGATTCAATGAGGTGCGTCTCGCCGCCGAGCGCGAAGCCTGTCCCGACTTGAATCGTGAGGTAGGCGATGGCGGCGATTCCGAGGATCACAAAGAGGCCAACGGAAAGTTCGAGTTTCGTGTTTTTCATAAAATTAGGGTGTGGACTGGCTGCGGCGGATTTCGGCGAGTGACTCTCCGAGAGCCTGGGCACTGTCGCGGAAGAGCGAGACAACAGGTTCGCTTGAAGACGAAAACTCGGCAGGTGAGCCGACAAATGCAATGCGCCCTTGGTTCAACAGGGCCACCCGATCACTGGCGACCAGCGCTTCGGGCACATCATGGGTCACGACAAGCGCCGTGAAATTGAAGTGGCGTTGGTATTTGGCAATCATGGCAAAAACGGCATTCCTCCGCAGCGGATCGAGTCCAGCCGTGGGTTCGTCAAAAAGGACCAGCTCCGGGCGCGTGACGATGGCCCTCGCCAAGGCCAGGCGCTTCTGCATGCCGCCTGAAAGTTGGGCGGGGTAGTGGTCCAGAAATTCCTCCATCTCCAGCTGGCGCAAAGCATCCCGGCTGCGGCTCAGGATTTCGAACTTGCCGAGAGTTGTCGTCTGTTCCAAAGGCAGGGCCACATTTTCCAGAGCCGTGAGGGAGTCGAAGAGCGCGTTGCTTTGAAACAAAAAACTACACCGCCTGCGGAATTCGGCGCGGCCTGCGGAATCTCCCGTGCTCAGTTCCAGACCGTCGAAGCGGATTCGCCCTGCATCGGGTTGCAGGATGTTTGCGAGGCATTTTAGGAAGACGGATTTCCCAGTGCCACTCGGTCCGAGAACGGTGAAAATGCTGCCACGAGGAACTTCCAGATCCACCCCTCGGAGCACGGATTTTCCTTGAAAGCCTTTTTGCAGGCCCTCGACATGAAGAGCGATGGGGTGCTTGGCAGTTTCCATGCTCAGATAAAAAACGAACTAATGATGTAATCTGTCACGAGCACAGCGATGCTCGAAAGCACCACCGCCCGTGTCGTGCAGGCGCTCACGGCCCGTGCACCAACGGCCGATCCATTCCTGTCGGCGTGAAATCCCTGATAAGCGCAGATGCTCATCGACAAAAGCCCGAACGCCGCCGCCTTGCTGAAGCATTCCATCAAATCCCTCGCCTCGACCGCCCGGTGCACGGCAGACCAGTAAACACCCGAATCCACCCCGAGCAGGACCGAGCCCGAGAGGCTTCCTCCCCATATTCCCAAGATGACAAAAAGCGCTGCCTGGATTGGAAAAACAATCAGAGCCGCAATGAGACGCGGTGCCACAAGGTAGCCATGGCTGTTCACTCCCATCGTCTCCAAGGCCACGATTTGCTCCGTGTTTCGTTGGATTCCCAACTCCGCCGCAAAAGCCGATCCCGCCTGCCCAATGAGCATGAGCGAAGCCAGCACGGGCGCCATTTCCCGAACCAGACTCAGCGAAACCAAAGTTCCCAACAACCCCTGCGAACCAAACCGGCTCAGAACATGGTAGCCCTGCAAACCCAACACCAACCCAGTGAAAACGCCCACAATCAATATGACCGGCAGACAAACCGTTCCCTGCTCGTGCACAGCCCGCGCAATCCGCGTCGCAAGCCGCTTGGTCCGCGCCAAGGAAACAAACGACCTCCCGGTGAAAAGCGAGAAGTCGCCCATCTCAAAAACAACGCGGAGCGTCCGCCTTCCAAGCCAGTGCAACATTAGGCGCATTATTGACACGAAAGTGCGGATTTTACAACTGCTCGCGCTGACCCTCGGCGATTTGCTGCACCACCAAAATCCGTGTTTAGTTCCACTCCAACCGCGCCCCGCCCGAGGAGTGCTCAGAACCTTTTCCTGGCTCAGCGACCTGCTGAGTGGGTTAGCTGACACTCAAAGGAGCTTGCGGAAGGCCTCGGGGGATAGTCCTGCATCTTTCGCGATACCTCCCATCGTGAAGGCGTTGATTGGATTTCCCCGCGGGATTGTCAGGCGCCGCTCGCCGTTACCCATCACTATGTGGCCGCTTTGCCGAACCACGGAAAATCCTGACTTTTCGAGGGCGCGAACAGCATCCTTGTGGGAGATGCCTGGGATTTTAGGCATTGTTCGTTGTGGTCAAACGGTGACCAGTTCCCGATGAAACAGGATTCCATCGCCTGCAAGTTCTCTCTCATGATCCTCTGTGGCGACTTCCTGCCAAAGTCCAATGGCCTCGCGAATATTCGTTAGAGCCTCCTCGCGTGTTGCGCCTTGGCTCCAGCATCCGGGCAACGCCGGACAGCATATCGCAAAGCCTTCTTCGCTCTCGATCAATTCCACTGAAAACCTCATTAGTTCACGCTCGCGTAGCATCTACGAAGACGCAAGCTGAAACAGTGGAGCAACACAGGCGCTTATGGGCAATAGAACAGCCTCTTGCTGTTTCAAGGTTTATGAAGGATCAAATACCCGAATTGGCTGGCACGAAATCTCACTTTCAGAACAACTCTTCGACCCGGAACGGCTATGAGTCGGAGGTTGTTGAAATTTGGGCCCCCAAGCTTCTGTGATTAAAACTTCTACTTCCGGAAAATCCTCCGCAGCGGGTGCTCGTCTAGGACATTGGCTTTCAGGCCGCCGAGTTTCGCGGGGTCGTAGAGTTGGATGCCCACGTAGTAGTAGATCGGGCAGACGGGCATGGCTTTTTGGACCAGCAGATCCTCCGCGCGGCGGAGAATCTCGAAGCGGCGCGCGGGATCGAGTTCGCGGGCGGCTTCGGCGATGAGGTTGTCGTATTCGGAGCTGGACCAGCCCGTGCGGTTGTTTCCGCCGCCGGTTAGGAACATGTCGAGAAAGGTATTCGGGTCTGGATAATCGCCGACCCAGCTGGAGCGGGCTATGTCGTAGTCGAGAAGCGAGAGCGAGTTCAGGTAAACTTTCCACTCCTGCCGCTCAAGGTTCACATTCACGCCCAGAGCCTCGCGCCACATGCTTTGAAGCTCCACGGCAATCGCCTCGTTGAGTTCACTTTTACTGTAGAGGTAGCGGGCGTTGGGAAATCCCTTGCCGCCCGGATATCCCGCTTCGGCCAAGAGGCGCGCGGCTTCCGTGGGATCAAATGCCATCCCTTCGGTTCCCTTGTAACCCGGAATACCCGGTGGAACGAATCCAGGTGCGGGCAACTCGCCGGCGCGGGTTATTTTTTCGACGATGCGTTTTTTATCCACTGCCAGCGAAAAAGCCCGCCGCACCCGCTCGTCGCGGAACGGCCCGCGCTCGCAGTTGTAGCGCAAAAAGTAAATCCCCAGAAACGGCGCGGCGTGGAAATCTTCCCGACGCTTCAGGTCGTCGAGCAGCGCCGGCGGCGCGAGGCCTTTATCCATGAGAAGGTCCGCGAGACCGCTGGCATAAAAATTAAAAGCCACATTCGCATCCGAGATTGGCAGGACATCGATCGTTTCGAGTTGCACCCCGCTATGATCCCAATAGTGGCCGTTCTTTTTTAGGCGGATCCGGTCGTTGATTCGCCAATCCTCCAGTGTGTAGGCGCCGTTTCCGATGAGGTTGCCGGGCTTCACCCAATCGTCGCCCAGACGCTCGATGAGGCGCACTGGAACTGGGTGGAGCGTGGAAAAAGCACAGAGCTGGATGAAGTATGGTGTGGGATTTTCCAGTTCCACAACCAGCGTTCGGTCGTCCACAGCGCGAACTCCGACCTGCGCAAAGTCTGTGATTTTTCCTTCCGCAAAAGCTTGGGCGTTTTTGATCGGGAAGAGTTGGTAGTTGTATTGCGAACCGGTCTCCGGCGTGAGCGTGCGTTTCCAGCTTGCCACGAAATCCCGCGCCGTCAGCGCGCTGCCATCGCTCCATTTGGCAGTGGGCCTGAGATGGAATGTGTAGGTCTTGCCATCCGGCGAAATGCCCCACCGCTCCGCGACTCCCGGAACGGCTTGCCCATTCTCGTCATACGCGCAGAGGCCTTCGAAGAGGGCGTTCACGACCCGTCCCTCCGGTTGGCCGGTGATGATCGCCGGGTCGAGCGTGTCGGGTTCCGCGCCATTTATGAAAACCAACTCCGCACGCTTGCCGTCGCGCTCGCAGCTTGCAAGGGCGAGTCCAAGAATTGCCATGCAAATCCAGCGTCCGAGGCGTAACATCATTCGACTATGAAAGCGGGAATCCTTTTCTCTGCAATGTTGATCAATCTTCTGCTCGCAGGTTGCGCCTCGCGTCCACCGCTCCCCACAGTGCCTCAAGTGGACCTCAAACGCTACGAAGGCCGCTGGTTCG
>JBIKUM010000506.1:0-8885 GCA_044347585.1 Terrimicrobiaceae bacterium | reverse complement strand
ACCGTCTCGACGTTCAAGGCATCAAAGGCCAGCTTGACGCTGGTGAGGTTGCCGGCCCGGTAATCAATGATAGCTATCATGCAAAATCTCACTCGATGTTTTGGACCTGCTCGCGCACGGCTTCAAGGCTGGTTTTAAAGGCGATGACACCACGGGTGATGGCTGCATCGTTGGCCTTGGATCCGACCGTGTTGATCTCGCGGAATAACTCCTGACAGAGAAAGTCGAGCGTCCGCCCGCAGGGTTCGATGCCACCCAAGAAGCCGTCGGCCTGATTAAAATGACTTTCGAGGCGGGTCAGCTCCTCGCTGATGTCGCATCGATCGGCGAAGAGCGCAACCTCGCGGGCAAGGGCCTGTTCGTCGATCAACTGCCCCTGCGCCGCGAGCAGGTCATTGATCCGTGTGCGCAGCGTGTCTCGATACTGCTTCGGAATCTCGGGCGCGCGCGCGGAGATGGCGGCTGCGACTCCCTTGAGGTCGGCGAAGCGGGCGCACAGGTCGGCGCGAATCGCGTCGCCCTCCCGGCGGCGCATCTCAACCAGTTGCTCCAGCGCGCTGCGCAAGGCAGGCTCGATGACGCCCCACGCCGCATCAGCGCTGATCGCCCGCTCCGACGCCGCAACGAAAGCAGAGCCGTTCAGGAGGCTGGAGGCCGAAAGATCGTCCGGAAGTCCCAGCTCCTGGGCGGCCGCGCGCACAGCGGCGATCCGTGCCCGCCATTGGGAGATGTCCGTCGCGGACGCGGCGTCCCCAGACGCCTCGTCAACCATCAGAGTGACCACCGTCTTGACATGACCGCGGCAAACTGCCATTTTGACTGCGGTCTGGACGCGCGCATCGAGCCCGGCAAGCGAGCGCGGCAGCGTGGTCTGGCAATCGAACTGCTTGCGATTGACCGAGCTGATCTCGACAACCGCCCGAATCCCGCTGGCGGAGGCTTCTCCCCGACCAAAACCGGTCATACTGACGACTCCCATACGCGACACGCTCCCCGGGATTTATCCACCCGTATCGAATCCTGCTGCTGTCTTTCTGGCACACGCTGGATTGCTTGATTTTCTGAAACAGGACTTCCACACCACGCTTTTTTGGGCTATGCTGTCTACTCGTCATGCCCCTGTAGCTCAGCAGGACAGAGCAGCGGATTTCTAATCCGCTGGTCGGGTGTTCGAGTCACCCCAGGGGCGCCACCTCAAAAACCCCTGTTTTATTGGGATTTTTGCCACTTTTTGCCCTTTTTCCGCCTGCATCCTGTCTCTCCCCCTTGTCCCTGAAAACCCTTGTTTTAGTCTCTTTTTGGTTACATTTTGGTTACACTTTGGACACACCCCCCACCATGCGGCCTGTTCGGGTGTTCGGGCAATCTGTAGCGCGGGGTCATTAAAGCAGGAATCCGGCCCCCGGTCAAGCCGTCGCGCCGGTGTGCTGATTGCTGGGGCTGCGGTGGCCTTTCCTGCGGCCTTCGGGTCGGGTGCTGGTCAATCATCAGGCAGCACACCCCGACGCCGTAGCGCCACCCGGCAGGCATCCGCGCCGATCTGGACGCCTGAAAGTTCAAGCAGCAAGCCGAATCCCGCTCCGGTCACGAATCGCGCCGCATCCGTCCGCAATATCCGGTGTCGGCAGGTCAAGTCATCAAGCCCCCGCTCTGCTACTGCGGCGGCCAATGCCCTCCACGGGTCGCCTGCGGTCTCTCGGATCTCGGGAATCACTGGTTCGTCGTATATCATTTTTCACCTCGGTTTCGGCGGGATTCTCTCACAAGTGGTTTTTGGATTGCGCGTACGCGGAGGCCAATGTAGCTAACCCCTCGTTCCCACTTGCGCTCCAAGTACCTATACGGGAGGGGGTCAAGGGCCTATAAACTGAAGTGCTGGCCGTGTGGTCGGTGCCAGCGTACCGCATGACGCATCTTGCCACTCGGCAAGACCCCCGCCACACTCGGGGTCGAAGCTCCTATCGCCCGAAAACCAGCGTGCCCGTCCGCTCCGGTGTCATGCTGCCCAGTTCGGGCACCATCGCCGCCGCCCGGTTCCAGAACACGTCACGCCCCTGCCAACCGCCAATCGGAATAGCGGCATCCCGCGCCCGTGCGGCGGCGTGCGCATCCCAATCAACGGCCTGCATCCGTCGCGCCGCCTCGATCACGCGCCCCTGAAGCGCCGCCTTATCGGCAGCAACGTCGCGCAACTCCCTCGGCCAATAGCGAGAATCGGCCTGCATATTCTTTCTCGCGCCGCTGTCTTTCACGTCCAACTGAACCTGGGATTTCCAAAGGTCGCGCAAGGCTCCGGCCTTAGCCGTGCACAAGGCAACCTCCTCGACGGCGGCAGTGCACTCGGCGCGGGCATCCGCCACAACGGCGGTGAACAGCGCTTCACGCGCCCGCGCAAGACGCGCCGTCAACAGGTCACGCTTGGCATAAAGCGGCGTGAGTGCCTCGGTCTGCTTTTCGGCGTCGCCATCCGTGCCGATAATCTTGGCACACTTCGCTTGAACGTCCGCAAGGTCGGCAATCAGCTTTGCCGTTTCGCCCTGCGCCTTTTTGGTCTCTGCGGACAAAAAGCCCGCCTTCGTGTTATCGCTCATTGAATCATCCTCATTTCCGGCCCTTAGGCCTTTTTGTTTCTGAATACCATCGCCAGCAACCTTGCCAGCGTGGAATGTTTCTTCCCGACCGTCGGGAGAGCAAAATACCCCCCGGCAGGTGCACGATCCTGCGGCATCCATCGGACACCGCGTCTTGTTGTTTCGCAAGCAGGTGCGCCACCCTCGCGGCAGGGTATCGCGGACGCCGTCCTGATTCCCGCCGCTGGGGCAGTGATCTGTAATTGCTGTGAAAAGGACGCCCGCAGCGCCTCGCGTTGTGCGCCTGTCAGCTGGCCAGACAATCTGACGGCGGGGTGTTCGTCACTCATGTTTGAAAGTTCCATAACGGCAAACTCCAATCACAGTCCCAACAGCGACCGGTGCGTTTTTCTGAACGCCTCGCGGACGCGGGCATCAGCAAGCGTTTTATCCGGCAGTGAGCAATAAGCCGCCTCGGCCTGCGCCCGCGTGGTGAACGGCCCCGACGTGTTCGGGGTGCTGGCCTGTGCCGTCGCCTGTGCCTTCGCCGTTCGCAGCGTGGCAAGCTCACTCTCCAAAGCCTTGACTTTGGCGGTGAGTTCGTGAATCTCCTGAATTGCGGTCATTTAGACCATCCTGTTTTTTGATACGTTTCCCGGTTCCGCCGGGTCGGTTTTTTCACCGTGCCACACGGCCCGGTAAAGTGTTGCTTGAAACAAGCCTAGAACGGGGCAAGGTGGCGTCGGTCGCGTCCCCCTTGTCAGTGCCCGGCCCGGTGCCCTCGGTGCCCGTCCTGCGGCCCGCCGTGCGTCCTGTGATTGCCTGCTTTCCGTTCGTGTTCGTCCTCATATCGCTTCCCCCTCATTAAACCGATTCGGTCTTTTCGGACTGGTTTAATCCCTATAAGGGATTTAAACCACTAAACTAGTTTAGAATCAAACCAGTTTAAACCGCTCTAAACCGATTCGCGTTTCCTATATTCTGTGCGTGTCCCGACCGATAACATCTCGACGTGTCCGCTCTCGACGGCCGCGCCTAGTAGTTCCTTCGCCTTGTTCAAACCGATTGCCAGCCGGTCACGTATGCGATCCGCAGCTTGACCGTATTTCATCCCGTCGCCAGTCGGTAAGCAATTCGCCACGGATTGAAGGTCAAACTTTCGCGCCGCTCTGGTCTTGCTTGTCTTTTCGATGGACGCCACATCATCCGCAACCGTAAAGGCTCCGTCCTGAAAGACCAGTGTGCGGGCATCCTGCGGCGGGTGATTGCGCGTCACTGCGGCAAGAACGACGTGATCCGGTTCGGTCGCGTGTTCGCAAAGTGAAAGCATGGTACTGGCATCGCGGGCGTATACCCCAGACCCAGCGACACGGTCAATGACTTGACGGTCGCCAATAAAGCCCTTTGTCCCGTGGTACACGTTGACCAGCGTCACGCCAGCCGCAGCGAACGCCCTCATTGATTGAACATTCTCCTTTGCCTGCATCTGGTCAATTTCATCGCCCAGGAGCAAGTAAGCAGGATCGACAATGACC
The DNA here is from genome assembly GCA_044347585.1 of Terrimicrobiaceae bacterium. Classification (GTDB taxonomy): domain Bacteria; phylum Verrucomicrobiota; class Verrucomicrobiia; order Chthoniobacterales; family Terrimicrobiaceae; genus UBA967. The sequence continues at coordinate 4,780 of JBIKUM010000506.1, read as the reverse complement.
ACCTCGGCCTTGCTCCCTTTCGCCATCGCAAGGACTGACTCCCATGTCGCCGCCGCCGTCGCGTCGCAGCTATTCAAGACCAACAGTTGACCGTGAAGGGCGCCGCCGTCAAGCTGCATGGCCGTCAGCATCCGGCGCAACCGCTTGCGATATGCCCCCGGCCTGATTTCGCCGTTGACCAACAGGACACGGGCAGTCACGGTCTCGATATGCAAGAACGGCGTGCCGGTGCTGATACTCACGGCAAGCTGCATTGCAAAAAAGGACTTTCGCGCCTTGCTCTGGCCAACGATGGACACGCGATCACCGTGATCGAATAGACCGGACACAATCGGCAATTCTGGTTCATCCGGTTCAGACAGCCATGCGGCAGCGTCAACCGCATCGCCGCCCTCGGTGGGGGTCGCGGTGGCATCCGTCGCGGGTGCGGATGCAATCGCAGACAGTAAGGCATCCGGTTCTTGTGCGTCGCGTTCGTCCAACCAGTTGACCACATCCGCGCCCTCTCCCATTTCAGCGAGACCGGGCAGCGCTGCAATGCGGACGTGTGCGTTCAACTTTTTCAGAATATCGGCAACGCTCGCGGCATACTTTTCGCCCGGCAGGTCATTGTCGGGTAGGATGATTACTTCCCGACCGGATAACGCCGTCCAATCCGTTTTACCGGACGCCCCCGCGCCGCCCTGCGAACAGGTAGCGACGGCCCCCAGCGCTCGGACGGCATCGGCACATGACTCCCCCTCGCAAACGTACACCGTCGCGGCGGCATCGGACGCCAGCACGGCGGGCAGACCGTACAACGGCAGCTTCCCAACCGGCAGACACGCCCGCCATCCGTCGGCATCGCAGCGAACGGGTAAGTACGTCTTTTTGTCCTCTGGAAGTTCGTACCGCCCAACTTCAAACAAGACACGCCCGGCAGCATCGTGATATGGCCAGCGCCCGACAAGCCGCTTGTCACTGTTGGCAACGGCATTAAACAGCGTCGCGGCGTCGGGACTGGACGGCCCATGTGTCGCGGATTTCAGCTTGGAATCATCCGGCCTGCTCTGGACGGCAACCGACGCGCCTGCTCCCGTTCCTGCCAGCGCGAATATGCGGCGGCGGTGCTCTGCGCCCTCGGTGCCGGGGTAGCGTACGCAACCGAAACGGCCATCCGCAGAAATGGACAAGTGATCTCCGCTCGCATCGCCGCCGTTTTCTGCACAAGCCGGGCAGCGTGCTCTTGTTTTGGATCCGTGCGGCTTCACGTTTTCAAGCCGTGAAATGTCCAGTTTAAGGTCATTCACTTGCCACCGCCGATCTGTCCCACGGCGTCGGCTTGGTCATCATCCCGTTCAGCGCGGCAAGAATTGCAGCGCCCCAGCCGTTCCCATGCTTGCATGACCTTCCCGCATTGCGTACACCGCAACAAGCGGCGGCAAGCTGCGTCTCTGCGATCCCTGCGGCGGCATAACTCGAAAGTGATTGTTTTCGATTGCATGTTACGCGGCCCCCCCACCGGAGAGAAGCGCGTCAATGTCAGACGCCCTCACGCCCGCACACCGAACGCCACCGGGCATCTTGTATTTTTTAAGGACGCCACGAGCTGCGAGCGTGTGAATGATCCTCTTGCCACGCCCCAGCCGTGCGGCCCCCTGCGCGAAAGTAAGCAGCTTGTCGCTGGGGGCCTCGGTGGTTTCCGCCAGACCCAGAATCCGACGGAGTTCAGTACGATCAGATTCAGACCGCGCCGGGTCAGAATCGACGATTGCCTTTAATGCAACCAGTGTTGCCGTTTTCATCTGTTCGCCCTCCTTCGCTCACACTGCGTGAGCACGTGACAAACATAGATGATTCGGCAAAACGAGTTTTTAGCATCGGTATAAAAAAACAAAAAACCCCCGTAAAAACAGGGGTTTGAAGCGCTTGAACAATCGTTGCCGATGCTGGCAGCAAAAGTCAGTTTTTCGATTTGTTCTTGTTTGCCCGTTCAATTATCGCTTGAACGTTCCTTGCCGTGACTGGTTTTCTATCCTTGCGAGTAACGCCTTTTCCGTTGGCAAGGTTTGCCGTCTCTATGTATCGCCAGCCTTTTTTCGCATACGTGGACATATCGTCAAACAGTGCGATTATTTTCCGCTCTTTTCCCGCGTCAAACAAGCTCTTGTTGTGCCCGCCCTTCTCCCGTGCCGCAATCGCCTTTTTTGATAACGGTTTCGCCGCCGCCCGTTTGATCCTCTGCAATAGCGCCGCCTCCGCCTCTGGGGTTTTGCCCCTCGAAAGAGCAAGCTCCCGTTCGTCATTCTCGGTCGGTTGGGCGCAAACGTAACAGTCTTGCTTCTCTCCGTTGGCATAGATGATTTTGCATACCGCAACCTCGAATTGACCGGGTTCCCGATGGTCTCCGATCTGGCATTCGTAAAGCCATGTTCCCGGCGTCAAACTCGCGTATAAGTCGGCATTCAAGACCGGCCAACACCCACCCCGCGCCGTCAGCAATCCACCCGGCCCTTTACGCTCGGCAACGGGTCTATAAATCGAAGACCTCGGAGAGAATCGCCGTTCAATTTCAGATATGCTCGGTTGTTTCGACAGGGGGGCAAGCTCCACGGGTTCAGACTCCACATATCCGCTCGGCAACAAAACGCGGAATGTGATTTCACTGCCAACCAGAAGCAGCTCGGCAGATTTTGGACTTAACGTCCGCACCCTCTGAACGTCCAGAAGCGAAACGGTCTTGCCGTTCCATGTGATCCTGCGTCCGGTTTCTGTAGTCGTTTTGTGCTTTGCGTTCCTCATTTTGAACCCCCGTTCTTTAGTGCTGATTTCGCCGCCGTGATTACCGCCCGCAATCCGTCAGCGTCCAGTGTCCGCAGACCGTCCAGAAACGCGGCCAAGCCGCCCGCCGTGCCCGTGGTGGGGGGTGTCGGGCTGGGGTGTGGTGTTGATAGGTCGGGAAGCCGTAACGCCGCGCCCTGTGCCGCCTGCTCCCCGTGGAAGTAATGCGCCGTCATGCCGATTGTCGAATGCCCTGCCTGCCTGCGGACTGTCTCCATATCGACGCCGCCTTCGATCAGCCCGGTGATGAAAGAATGCCGCAGACTGTGAAAGCCGATCCGCGCCACCCGGTGACTGTACCCTTTAACCGCCTCGGTCGTTTCAATCCCCGCATCGGTGAAAACTTGCTGTATCAACTTGCAGACCGCAGAAGAATCGCGGTTGTATAGCTCGCACAGTTCGGGAAGCAACACACCCTTGCGCTGTGCCGGTGGGGTCTTTTCGAGTATCCGTAACAGCGCCGGGTGAACCGTCATTCTGATTTCTCGACGGCCCTTGTCGGTCTTGCTCGGCGTGAATGTCAGCTTCCCCGCCTCAATGTCAAAATCAGACCACTTGAAGCCGACGCAATCCCCCAGCCTAGCGCCAGAATAAAAACCCAGCGCGAAAAGTGTTTCCATCTCCCCGGCGCCCTCTAACTGTTTCGAGATTGCCGTCAACTGTGAGAGAGTGAGATTGCTTTTTTTCGCTGTGCTGTGCGGTGCCGCTTCCATACCTGCGAAAGGGTTCGCTTTGACCTTTGCCACATCGCCCAGCACGTTAAAGACCAACCGCAGAAAAGCAAGTGTCTTGTTCCGGGTGTTGGGTGACAACTCCCTGCCAATTTCGAGAATGTAGCTTTGCGCCTGTTCCGGCGTGACCGTCCGCAGCTCGCGGGGGACTATTTTTCCGCTCTTGTCGCGGTTGGGGTGCGTCGCTTCCATCCAATCGCAGAATGCAGACCAGCGCCCTTCGTAGTCTGCGAGTGTACGCTGTCCCGGCGCGATCTTGCGCCCCCGGCCTGTCTTGCCCTTCGGCGTATCGACGAACACCTGCCACGCTGCCAGCATGGTCAGCGCCGGTGCTGATTCTGCGATCTCTGCAAGACGATCCTCGACGGACGTTAAGGACGCCTGAACCGCAGCGATCCGCGCCGCCTCGTTTTTCAGGGTCAGGGGTTCCAGAAGTTGGTCGCGTATGCCCCGCGCCTCGGTCAAGTCGCCGGTGTTGGTGCTCTGAACCAACCGACGGCCATCTGGCATCGGTGCCTTTATGTACCAGACCGACCCCCGCAGCATCAGATAACGAGTGTCGCCCTTCTGTTTCCGGTTTCTCATGTCGCCCGCCCTTCTTTTGCTCTGTTTCCCCGTGAACAGCGCGAAAGTATCAGAAACCGGGCGAATATGTCAACACTTAAGTTACATCGATTTCAAATATACAGCTTTTTCAGCTTTTACGCGGATTTCTAATCCGCTGGTCGGGTGTTCGAGTCACCCCAGGGGCGCCACTTTAAAAACCCCTGTTTTATTGGTTTTTTTCCTTTCCACGCCTGCATTCTGTCCCTTACCCGTGTCCCGGATCACCCCTGTTTTACCAATTTTTTCGGGTCATAAGTTACAACAAAATTACAACACCCTCCCCCTGCGGCCCGTTCGTGGTTCAAACGCTCTGGAGCACAGAATCATTAAAGCAGGTATCCTCTCCCCGGTCAAGCCGACTCGGTTTTGAGATAGCAATTCTAATTATGGCGCATCTGTACAGTCGAAATCGAAATCGCTATCGCTATCGGGGTCGAATTCCTTGCTTTCTCGTCGATTTCGGTCCCGATCCCGATTTGGATCCCGATAACGGCTGTCATAATTAGAATTGCTGGTTTTGAGATAGGCACGAGGCCTAGTGAGACGGCTGATCAACCGATACCCCTACGAAGTCGCGTGGAACCGCTGTAATTTGAGTTGTCTTGCGCCGCCGCTTCTGGCAT
>JBIKUM010000099.1:0-8972 GCA_044347585.1 Terrimicrobiaceae bacterium | reverse complement strand
ACTCCAACAACGGCGACAGCCTGAAACGCGCCAAGGAAATCATCCTCGGCATGACCAAGGAGATCACCATCGGCGAACTCTACCAAGGCACCGTCGTCTCCATTAAGGAATTCGGCGCCTTCGTCGAAGTCCTGCCCGGCAAGGACGGCCTCTGCCACATCTCCGAACTCGCCGACTTCCGAGTCAACAAAGTCGAGGATGTCGTGAAAATGGGCGACTCCATCTGGGTCAAATGCATCGGCGTCGATGACAAAGGCCGCGTCAAACTCAGCCGCAAGGCGGCCATGAAAGACCGCGACCAAGCCGCCGCCGCTCCCCAAGCCTAAGCGACATTACAAATCAAAAGACAGGGGCTCCCGAATTCGGGAGCCCCTTTTCTTTGTAACTTTGGAGCAGGACCTTGGGATTTGATTCTCTACTGTGCCGTCGTCTGTAGAAGTAGATCAAAGCACTAATATTCCGGCAAATTCCCCAAACAGATGCAAAAAAACGCGGCGCCAATTGTTGCGCTTGCTGGATTTAAGCGCGTGATTAAAACAATTAAAAATCAATAGTTTATACATTAATCTTCTGGTATCTTCGAGCTCCAAAATCCTGACGCAAAATGAAAGGAAATGTTGCCTGACCCCCAGTTTATGGAGCTAACACATTTTCCAAAAGGGAAGAGCTGATCTTTTTGAAAAAATGGAGCGGGGCTTTGGTTCTCGGAGCTTAACGCACAAATTTACATCCAAGGCTCTTCACTCGTAATACTCTCCTTGGCGCTCTTGCCTTTCTTTGACTTCTGCAGCAAGGGCTTCGGCTTGGCGGACGACGGTTTTGATGGCTTCGTCTTCGAGGTCTGGCGGGTAGCCGGTTTCACGCAGGATTCGCTTTACAGCTCTCCTCATTTCTTTTCGACGCTGGTTGATCCTCCACCAGTCGGCCCCTGCGTTTTCGCGGATGGCTTTGACGAGGAGTTGGGCGATGACTCGGAGCTTCTCGTTGCCCATGACCTCCAAGGCGCTGGCGTTGTCGGCGAGAGCGTCGTAGAGAGCGACTTCTTCCTTGGAGAGTCCGTCCTCGGGTTCCTTCCGCAAGTCGCGGGCGATGCGGATGAGTTCTTCGATCACTTGGAGGGCGTCCACCACTCGGTTGTGGTATTTGGCCATAGCTGCTTCTAATCGCTCGGTAAACTGCCGGTTGCGGACGACATTAGTGCGGGTGCGATTCTTGATTTCTCCGTTGAGGAGTTTTTTTAGCGCCTCGACGGCAAGGTTTTTGTGTTTCAGTCCCTCCATCTCACGCAGGAACTCATCGCTAAGAATGGATATGTCGGGACTCTTGATTCCGGCGGCTGCGAGGATGTCGATGACCTCCGTGGAGGCGACTGCTTGATTGACGAGGTTTTTGATTGCCGCGTCCAGGTCGATGACGCGACCTTCGCCGCCGCCGTCGATATCCATCTTGCGAATGACGATTCGCACGGCATTGAAGAAGGCGACCTCCTCCACCACATTTTTAGCGGCATCCGTTCCTGCTGCGATCTTGAAAGCCTTGTCGAGCTTTGCAACGGCATCCATGAAACGCTTGCGGCCCGCTTTCACAGCTTCTTCGCTGTCGCCCTCCAGCTTCAAAACATGATCCACCGCACCGGCCAGAATTTTCAGTCGTTGCTTGGAATCCCCATGCAAGGCGGGCTGGTAGTCAAATCCATGGAACATAGCCCTCATGACCTCTACGGCCTGCTGGAGCGCCATTATGGCCTCCTGAGTGTCGATGCCCGTGTTGCCTCGATCGCGGTCTGAGTAAAATGTGAGCGCCTGCTTGAGATCGGTGGCGATACCGATGGTATCCACCACCAACCCGGCTGGCTTGCTTTTGAAAATGCGGTTCACACGGGCTATCGCCTGCATGAGGTTGTGGCCGTGCATCGGCTTGTCCACATAGAGCGTGTGCATCGAGGGTGAGTCAAAACCCGTGAGCCACATGTCGCGGACAATCACGAGTTGGAAAGGGTCTTCCGCATCGCGGAATCTGCGGGCGAGCAGGTCGAGGCCAGCCTTGTTTCGCACATGCGGTTGGTAGGGTATCGGGTCAGCAGCAGAGCCGGTCATCACGACTTTTACGAAGCCCTCCGTATCTTCTTTTGCCGCCCATTGAGGACGCAAGCGGGTGATGCGCTCATACATTTCCACGCAGATTCTTCGACTCATGCAGACGAGCATTCCCTTGCCCTTGATTGCGCCTTGGCGTTTGTCGAAGTGATCCACGACCAGCTTTGCCAATTCATCAAGCCGCCCCTCCGCGCCAGCCAGCGCCTCCAGTTGCGACCATCTCCCTCCGATTTTGGCTTTTTCAGAATCCTCCAAGCCCTCGGTGACTTCCTCGAAGGTTTCGTCGATCTCCTCTTTGGTGGCATCGTCGAGCAGGAGGCGAACGATCTTGCCTTCGTAGTAGATCGGCACCGTGGCGCCGTCTTCCACTGCTTGGGTGATATCGTAGATGTCGATGTAGTCGCCGAAGACCTCCTTCGTGTTTTTGTCCACCAACTCGATCGGCGTGCCTGTGAATCCCACGAAGGTCGCGTGTGGAAGCCCCTTCCTCACATAGTAGGCGTAGCCGTAGCTTTTCTTGCCGCTGTCGGTGTCGATCTTCGCGCCAAATCCATATTGGCTGCGGTGAGCTTCATCCACGAACACGACCACATTTTTCCTCGCTGTGATCACGGGGAAGTCGCCCTCCTCGGGGCGGAATTTCTGGATCGTTGCAAAAACCACGCCGCCCACCTGCCTATCGAGGCGCTTCCGTAGGTCGGCCACGCTATCCACCTTCTCGGGTGTTTGGCCGAATAGCTCCATGCAGCGCGAGAAGGTATCGAAGAGCTGGTTGTCGAGATCGTTCCTGTCCGTGAGAACGACGATGGTGGGATTTCCCAGTTCGGGATCTTTCACCAGCACACCAGCCAGGAACGCCATGAGCAGGCTCTTGCCAGATCCCTGCGTGTGCCAGACCACACCCGCCTTGCCATCCGTGCGCACAGCCTGCTTGATCGCACGCAGCCCTTTCTGGGCAGCATGGAATTGGTGGTAGCCAGCCGCCTTCTTGATCACATTCCGTCCGTCATCCTCAAAGACAAGAAACGCCCGGAGCATTTCCGTTAGCACATCCGGCCGCAAGAGCCCACGCAGCAAGGTTTCCACAGCCAATGCACTTGTTGGATTCACGAGGTTTTCTCCATCCACCGTGCGCCATGTCATGAAGCGGTCGAAGTCCGCCGAGATCGTCCCGAAGCGAGCCGCAAAGCCATCCGACGCCACACACAGGATGTTTGTGTGGAAGAGAGCGGGAATGTCGTTTTTGTAGGTCTGAAGCTGGTTGTAGGCGGAGCGGATATCTGCATTTGGCGACTCGGGAGCCTTGAGTTCGACCACCACCACTGGCAGCCCATTTAGGAAGATCACAATATCCGGCCTGCGTGTGTTGGCACCGACGACTGTGAATTGATTCACCGCCAGCCAGTCGTTGTCCATATTGGCCCAGTCCACCAAGCGCAACCGGTCGTGGATCGTTTCTCCATCCTTGTAATAGCTCACGGGAACCCCATCCACCATGTGCCGGTGCAGGCGTCGATTCTCTTGAATCAATTCCGGGAGGCCAGCGTCCCGCAGTGTGTTGATGGCTGATTCGATGGCATCATCTGGCACCGTGGGGTTCAGCTTCTGGAGTGCTGCCTTCAGCCGCAAGGAGAGGATCGTGCCGTGGTAGCTTTCCCTCTCCGTTGTCTGGTCAGGATCAAATAATTCGCCAGGAGCGTAGCCATGCCCCAACTCCTGCAGGAGATCGAGGACATGGTTTTCGAGATCGGATTCGGAGGCTCGGGACATGGATTCTTTTGGTCTAAGGTTCGCTTTTTACAGATTGGTTGCGGATTGAGGCCTAGTGCCAAACTCGTCGAGGCTCATGATTTGTCGGCCTTCAGTAGAAGCTCTTTAATCATCTGGTCAAAGTCCGACTCGAACAACCGGTCCTGCACGATGCGGTATTTCTCAAACTCACTCTCGGCGTGGGCTTGGGCGATTTCGGCAGTGACCTTGCCGACATCCTTCAAAATTTCCCGGTCTGTCGCGGCGATGAAGCGGTTGAGGCGGGTTTCCCAGTCCTGCATGGTCATGGGTATCTCCCGGAGCGCCATGTCTTCGGCCAGATCTAGGTAGGCGGAGACGAGGCGCTGCAGTTGCGCCATTTCGGATTCCGTGAGGTAGTTCTTCGCAACGACGACATCGAACTTCTGGATTTTCCCTGCGGGCGCGTCTTTCCAAGTCGTCAACCCCATGCGGTCTTTGCTGGCATCGGCGCGGTTGAGGATGACCTCCGCCGCTGTCTGGCCGTGGATGGCCCAGTGCAGTTTGTTCTGCACCGTGGCAAAGAACCGTTTGGTCGCGGCGGCAGTGACATCGTAGTCGATGGAGGTCGCGTAAATGTCGGTGATCTTCTGGTAGAACTTCCGCTCGCTCAGGCGGATTTCCCGGATGCGCTGGAGCTGCTCCTCGAAATACTTTTTGCCGAGAATGGAGCCATCATTTTTCAGTCGCTCGTCATCCATCGCATAACCCTTGATGGTGAAGGACTCAATGATTCCTGTGGCCCACTTGCGGAACTGCACGGCGCGCTCCGAGTTCACCTTGTAGCCGACGGCGATGATGGCGGAGAGGTTGTAATGCTGCGTGTCGTAGGTTTTGCCGTCGGCGGCAGTTATTCGAAAATTTCGAATAACTGAACCAGCCTCCAGTTCAGCGTCGTCGAAGACCTTTTTGAGGTGGTAATTGATCGTGTGCGTCTCCACAGCGTAGAGCACGCCCATCATCTTCTGGCTGAGCCAGACATTTTCATCCGCGTAAACGGCCTCCACACCTCCTTGGCCGCTGGCGGCGACAAAGGTGAGGTATTCCGCCGCTGACGAGCGGACGAGGGAGACTTCGGCCTTCTTCTTGGAGCGTTCGCCGGGTGTGGACTTTTTTTTACTCACGAAACGACCTCCAATCTGTATGACAAGCCTTCCAAGCTAAACTTCCAGCTCAGCAGTGCGTTGGATGCAAGCGGCTCGTCCGCTCTCGACGCTGGGCTTGACCTCGGGATATTTCTCGCCAAGATTTCCAGTAGCTCATCAACCATGTGTTGAAGGAGAAACGAGGCCGTTCCGCGAGGAGCGGCTTCAGCCGTTTGCAGCTGGAAGCGGCTTCGACAGTGGATTCGTTGAGGGCTCATGAATAGAATCTCTCTTTAATGTAGGCATTCATCTCGCTCAGCGGAATTTCCTGTGAGGAGTTGCCGCTGCGGGCGTAAAACTTCTCCGCCGTCTGACCGTTTTTGTCCTTCACCTTAAGAATTACGGGCTCTTTCACAGGCGCGGTTTGAATCTGGCAGACTTCCTTTTCTTTAACCTCGTGGAATTTGATCACAACCTTGCTCGTCACGAAACCATTGCCAAACTGCTGGTTGAGAAGGTTGCGCAGATGCAGCTCGAACTTGTCACAGTCCACGCCTCCCAATGACTGATAGTCAGGCTCAAGACCGAGCACATCGCCGTCATCGCTGACACCGATGAGCAGCGTGCCGCCTTGTGAGTTGGCAAAAGCCGCAACGGTCTTCATGATCACCTCCTCCAGCTTCTTGTTGACCGCTCCCTCCTTCACGTCCCATCGCAATGTGGATTTGAACTCCAGTTCGTCGCTTTCGCCTTCTGCAATCATATCTTCGAGCGAAACTGGAGCGACCGTTTCCTCTGTCGAGGTGATCTTGTCCAGAAAGGCATTTAGATTCTTTGCGAGCATCTTGCGGCGCTCTTCAAGGAACTGCTCGTAGTTCTCAATCTTCCAAAGCTCCGGGTCGTCCGGAACGCATTGCAGCTCGAGCGCCTTGGGGAACTTCTGCTTCACATCAGCGAGGTAATCCGCCGCGTGAGCGGCTGATTTACTGCGGTTCGCGACCTGCGTGAGAATCGCACGGTTGGTCAACTCCTGCGCCAGTGCATACTTCACCCGGTTTCCTTCTCCGTAGCCGGCTTCCTTCAATTTCGAATAAGGGAAGATGTGGTCCCGCTCCAGTTGGTATTTGCTGCCCATGTTTCGCCGCAGGCTCATTCCGGTGGTGAAGCAGACCGCGCCCCGACTCTTCAAATACCAGCGCACCATGCTGAACAGCGGGTGCTGGATGGCACGGCCCACAAATTCGGCAGGCAAAATCTCCAATCGGTTCTCCTCCGAGATGAACTGCAAAAGAGCATCAAAGGGCTGCGGCGATTCCGCCACTGTGCGCAAATCACGGTCGAGTTTTTGCGGTAACTGGCTGACGTATCGCGTGCGCACCTGCGAGTAGAAGAACCACTTCACCATCTTCCGGATTTCCGCGTCTGTCAGATGCCCACCGTTCTTGTCGAAGCAATAGACGATGATGGGAACCAGAGCGTAGGGAGAGTTGATTTCGTCAGTGTGGTCAACGAACGCATTCGTCCGCATTAGGTTGACCACATAATCGAGCACCTGCTTTTCCAAGCGGTCCCACACCGCCCGGATCTTCTCGCTGTTCTCTGCATCGTGGAGCTTTTTCATGTCCGAACCCAAGTGGTAGAGGCAGCCCAGCAGGACATAGACGATGAAATCGAGCTTGAAGACGTAGCCTTCCTTTTCCAACGCCGCGAGCTTCGCCTTGAAACGGTCGCGGGCTTGCGGCCAATAGCCGGAAATCTGCGCCAGCGCGAGTTCGGCATCCGTAAGCGCCACGCCGCTAGCGTTCACCTTGTAGAAGATGTCGATCGCCTCGCGAATGCTCGCCTTCACGGGAATCGTCTGCTCGGGGAATTCGCGTGCGAGGATGTTCTCTATGGCGCGGGTGTTGTCGTCGATCCGGTCTTCGCGCTCTCGCGTGACGGTTTCGCCCTTCTCCTCCAGAGTCCGCACCACATCGCGGGCGCGCACTTTCCGTTGAAAAACATGCGTAATGTTCGCCCACAGCGGATTATTCTCCATCCGCGTCTTCAGGTAGTAGGATAGCTCCAGCGTCTCTAACTGCACGAACAGGTCGCGGGTATCATTAATGATTTCCGGCGAGGTGTAATACGGCGGAATCACGCCACGAATCAGCATGTAGAGTGTCGTTACCCGTTGTTGACCGTCGAGCAGGAGCTTTACCGCGCCTTGCTTCTCGTTGTATTTGTGCGGCCCTTTCAGCTCGGGCGGATTTGCCGTTTCCCAGGTCAGCATCGTCCCAGTCGGGTATTCCTTGATGAGCGAGTCGATGAGCTGCTTCGCATCGTCACGCTTCCAAACGTATTCGCGCTGGAAGGCGGGAACGAAAAGTTGGTTCTCGTCGATCTTCTCAAGGATGGTGGAAATCTTCATAGGCGTTTGGCTTGTATTGGTTAATTAGGCGGCTGTTCTGGCGAAGCTCAACTCCCCGCTCAGCAGCTTTGGCAGCAGCGTGTCGCGCAGGGTGGCAAGGATGCGGGATTGGGCGGTGTTGGCTTTGATTTTTTCCATCAGCGGTGTGGTGAGTTCGTCGAAGCGGAGTGCTATTTCTGGCGGTGGAACTGCGACCCAGAATGCGTTGAAGCACTCGGACGGGACACGCTGGCGGCCACTGGTGCCAGTCATGTTTTGGATGGCGTGGGAACGCAGCGCATCGGAGCGAGCGAGCAGGTAGCCAAACTGCGGCGGAAAAGGAGGCTTCGGAGCAAAAACGATGTATTCGGTCGAGCCCCAGCCAACTTGGCCGTCTTCAAGAAAATCGACATATCCGGTCTTGCCGTTCTCCAAGCAGGGCGTGATGCGGGCAAGGAGTGTATCCCCATTTTGAAATTTGGTGCCAGAACTGAACTCACGGTCGAGGACTTCCTCAGCTGAATGGCCCTGCGTTGGAAGGTTCTTCATATCGAGATAAGGCGCGACTGTTCCGGCCTTCAAGATGCGGCGCGGATTCACTTCGATGGCTTCGGGCAGCGGCATTGCGCTCCATCCCTTCGGAATCTGCCCAAGTTCGGATTCTTGGAAGGAGTTTGGGAAAAGGGCGGAGATTTCATCCTTCATTCTTTCGCCTTCTTCCTTGTTCCTCCGGACGGGGTCGAAATCCACGAACCAGCTCTGGAACAGCGCCCGCGCCATCGCCTCCAGCGTCGCGTTCATCCGCCGGTTCAACTCGATTTTGTCGTCCAGCGCACCAAGCACAGCCGCGATGGCTTTTTGCTCGGCGAGGGGTGGGAGCGGCATGCTGAAGTTCGGAATGTCCGCGCACCTCAGGCTGTCGAACACAGCGCCCACGTTGATGAAGGTGCCGACTTGCTCCCACCAATCTTTGCCGCGAACCAGCCAGCGCAGGAAAGGCGGAAACAGCTTTTTCCCGTCAGCGCGGAGCAAAACAAGGTTTTGACCGAGAGCACACTCAAGCCCCGAAGGGACGTAGGCGGTTTCTCCCGGATTGCAGCGGCGAGAGAGAATCACGTCGTGGTGCTGTGGCTTGGCCTTTCGAGTCCACTCGGCGAAGTGTTCGGGCGAAATGCGTCGGACATCACCGAGAGAAAGACGCCCTTCCTTGAGTTGCGGAATCGCAACGTATGGATAACCGCTGTCGGTAGCGGGGGGTGTGCGGTGGTCGCAGTCAATCAATGTCACCCCAGCTTCGCGAAGTGACGTGCGCTTCCATTCACCCGCCATAACCCAGCCCCCTCCCTCCTTTGCGCTGCGCGCTACGGCGGGCAAGCAGGTTTGCTTTGATGGCCTGCTCCAATTTCGCGGACTCGGCGAACTGGTCGTGCAGTTCGGCGACGAGGCGCGGCATCTTTTCCTTGAAAGAGTTCATTGTCCGCCTCCCAATTTTTTGAGCATGTCCAAGGCACCGGACTCGAATTTGGAGAAAGCGAACCATTTTTTGCCGAGGTCTTTTAGGGATGCGCCGATGTGGTAGATGTCGCGTTCATCTAGGATGAGAAAGCGGTCGTG